>NZ_JAAKNE010000032.1:0-40795 GCF_049170755.1 Aeromonas sp. 604176 | reverse complement strand
TCCATTCCGGTGCTGGTTGCCATCTATCCGGTTGCCGTGGCGCTGGTGCTGGTCACCTTCCTGAAGGGTTACTTCGGCCGCCCCCGTCTGGTGTTCCGTGGGGTGTTGATGGTTGCCTTCCTGTTCGGTTGCCTGGATGGTCTGGGTGCTGCCGGTATGAAGATGGATGCGTTTGCCTTCCTGCCGCTGTTCGACAAGGGCCTCGCCTGGCTGATGCCGACCCTGCTGGCCTGCGTAGTTGGCGTGATGGTGCGTCCGACCGAGATGGCTGCCGAAGCTGCCTGATCACACCCGATGTGATATTGCCAAGAGCCTGCCCCGTGCAGGCTCTTTTGTTTTCTGTGAGCCTCGCATTTCACCTCGCTTTGCTGCCGTAATTGTCACCGTACGCAGATAGCATCTGAGCAGCCGTATTTGGCCGCTATAACCTGTTCCCCTCTTCTTGCCTCCCATACGCCACGTGTGACACCTGTTTATGGATCGCCGAGTTGTTCGGCGATTAATTCCACAGCGGTAAATTGTTTCAAGATATTAATTGGTGATTGAGATCGAACTCCTCTTCTTTATGCTAAAGGTGGTGCGCCTCATCCGGTCCGCGGGCCGTGTGGGGGCGAGAGGTATTGTTACCGGTTATCTGCCAGGCAGTGGGTGCAATCAATAACAAGCTGATAAGGCAGATGAGGTTGAGTTTGACGAAATCATTGAAGTTGTCCGACGTATTCGGATTGGGGTTTATGACGTTTGCCTTCTATCTGGGGGCTGGCAATATCATTTTTCCGCCGCTGGCCGGTTTTATGGCCGGTGAGCATCTGCTGGCCGCCATGTGTGGCTTTTTGCTAACGGCAGTGGGCTTGCCGCTGATCACCCTGATTGCGGTGGCCAAGGGGAGTTCGGGGGGCGGCGCGAGTGGCTGGACCGGAATGACCCGCTATCTGCCCGCCGGGGCGGCGACGGCGCTGGCCATCGCCATCTATATCATCATGGGGCCAGCCTTTGCGATTCCCCGCACCGGTCTGGTCGCCTACGAGATGGGGCTCAAGCCCTGGCTCGGCGATGCCGGTCACGAGGGGCTGCTGATCTACACCCTGAGTTTCTTTGCGCTGGTGATCCTGGTGGCGCTCGATCAGGGCAAGCTCCTTGATGCGGTCGGCAAGTATCTGACCCCAGCCCTGATGGCGATGCTGCTTATTCTGGCGGTCGGGGTCTTTATGACGCCGCAGGGCACCATGCCTGATGCCAGCGGTGAGTACATAGATGCAGCCCTGACCAAAGGAATGCTGGAGGGATACAACACCATGGATACCCTGGCCTCCCTGATGTTTGGCGCCCTGATCATCGGGTTGCTGCGCCAGAAGGGGATCGAGGATTATCGTAGTCAGTTCAAATATCTGACCATTGCAGGCCTGATCTCGGCGGTCGGGTTGTCGGCGGTGTATGTCTCGCTCTTTCAGCTGGGCAACAGCGCCGGTGGGGTGGCGAGCGATATCAGCAACGGCGGCGCCATCGTCAATGCCTACGTCCTGAGTCTGTTTGGCCAACCGGGTCAGTTTATTCTGGCTGCCATCATTACCTTGGCCTGTTTTACCAGCGCAGTTGGCCTGCTCTGTGCCGGTGCTGACTACTTCCATGGCCTGACTGGCTGGGCCTATCGCAACTGGGTGAGCCTGCTGGGGGCGCTCTGTGCAGTGGTGGCCAATGTGGGGTTGAGCGAATTGATCGGCCTCTCCATCCCGGTGCTGGTGGCCATCTATCCGGTGGCCATCGCGCTGGTGCTGGTGACCTTCCTCAAGGGATGGTTTGCCCAGCCACGGCTGGCGTTTCGCGGTGTGCTGACGGTCGCCTTTCTGTTTGGTTGCCTCGATGGGCTGGGCGCTGCTGGTATGGCGATGGACGGTTTTGCCTTCTTGCCGCTGTTCGACAAGGGGCTTGCCTGGCTGCTGCCGACCCTGTTGGCCTGCATCGTCGGCATCCTGGTGCGACCAAGCGGTAAGCTGGCTGCCGAAGCGGCTTGATTCTGGAACAACGAGATCGCAAAGAGGCCAACATCTGCTGGCCTCTTCTGTTTCTGCCGGATCTGTTACCGGATCAGATTTGCGGGCCTGACGGCTTGGGTTTGCCATCCAGACCATACCAGTGGGTTTCTACCCGTCCGGCATGCCACTCGAAGGTGCCCCAGGGCTGCTTGGCTTCCCAGCGCGGGAAGTTGATGAGCACCCGGTTATCTTCGTACTTGTAGAGGGAGGTGCTGATCTGAATGTCCGACAGGATCAACAGCAGGGCCCAGCAGATGAAAATCCATTTCAATGCTTTCCACATAGGGTTACTCGAAGCAGATTTCGATAGTGGCGCGACCGAAATCCGATTCGAACGGCATCATGATCTTGGTGCCATCGGCACGGTGGGTAATGGTGTGGTTGGGGCCGGAGACGATGATGGGGGTCGCCATGTCAAACTCGTAGCCCTTCTCGCCCAGCATCCGTTTGGCACCGCCGGTCACCATGTTGGTGATTTCACCGACCATGTCGGTCACCTCTTCGTTGATGGAGGCGGGAGCTTCCCCCAGCATGCGGCGCATGATCTCCAGTGCCAGCCCCTTCTCGAAGCTGATGGAGAGGGAACCTCGGGTCTGCGGGCCGACCATGCCGATCAGGCCGGAGACGTCGCCGCGCGCCAGCTCATCCATCTTGCGTTTCGGTTTGCCCGGTTTGAGTTCCAGCTGTGCCATGGTCGAGAGCACATTGAGCAGGGATAGCAGGAACGGATTTACAAAATCAGCCTTCATGATGACTTCCTACAGTGGGCGTACAACGGGCACATTGGCCATGTGCCTCTATCGTCTTATTGGTAATAGTAAAACCATGCAAGTGGGCCTGCTCGGAAAACGCGCTATCGATCGCCGTATCGTGAAGCTCGACCACATCCCCGCACTCGTCGCAGATCAGCAACTGCATCGGGTGAGCGTGATCGAAGTGGCAACAGAAGATAAACGCGTTGAGAGATTCCACCTTGTGAGCAAAGCCCTGTTCGAGCAAAAAATCGAGTGCCCGATAGACTGTTGGCGGCTTGGCATTGGCTTCGGTTTGTTGCAGCTGGGCCAACAAATCATAGGCGCTGATGGCATTGCCGTGTGCCGCCAGCAGGCGAAATACCTGACGTCGGGTCGGGGTGAAGCGGATCCCTCGCTGTATACAGAGTCGCTCGGCTCGTTGTAAAAGTTGGTCTTGATTCATGATCGCGCAGATACCCTTTCTATTAGCCGGATACTATCACAGGGCCTCGCATGGCGCGGCGACAAAATTCATTTTCTGGGGCTGCTTCACGTTGTGATAAAATCCGCCCCTTTGTTTAGCCAACCCGGATGATTTTTATGCAGGCGCAGCGTTTTTCCATCGCCCCCATGCTGGACTGGACCGATCGGCATTGCCGTTACTTTCATCGGCTGATGAGCCGCCAGACCTTGCTCTATACCGAAATGGTGACCACTGGCGCCATCATCCACGGTAAGGGTGATTATCTGGGTTACAGCGAGCAGGAGCACCCGATCTCCCTGCAGCTGGGTGGCAGCAATCCGGCCGATCTGGCGCGCTGTGCCAAGCTGGCCGAGGAGCGTGGCTATGACGAAGTGAACATCAACGTCGGTTGCCCCTCCGATCGGGTGCAGAATGGCCGCTTTGGCGCCTGCCTGATGGGGGAACCGGCGCTGGTGGCAGACTGCGTCAAGGCGATGCGCGATGTGGTCGATATTCCGGTGACGGTGAAGACCCGTATCGGTATCGACGATCAGGACTCCTACGAATTTCTGCAGGCCTTTATCGAACAGGTGCGCGATGCCGGTTGCGATACCTTCATCGTCCATGCCCGCAAGGCGTGGCTGAGTGGCCTGAGCCCCAAGGAGAACCGCGAAATCCCGCCCCTCGATTATCCTCGCGTCTATCGGGTCAAGCAGGATTACCCGGAGCTGACCATTGCCCTCAACGGCGGTGTTACCTCCATGGAGCAGACTCTCGCGCACCTGCAACACGTCGATGGCGTCATGATGGGGCGCGAAGCCTATCAGAATCCCTACATTCTGGCGCAGGTGGATAATCTGGTGTTCGGCCAGAACAACGCCGTGCCGAGCCGCCACGAGGTGGTGCGGATGATGCTGCCCTATATCGAGCAGGAGCTGGCCAAGGGCAACTACCTCTCCCATATGACCCGCCATATGCTGGGGCTGTTCCAGAACATGCAGGGAGCCCGCGCCTGGCGTCGTCACCTGAGTGAGAACGCCTGCAAGCCGGGCGCCGGTATTCAGGTGGTGCTGGATGCCATGGCCAAAGTGCCGGAGTTTGCCAGCAGCGAGACGGCCGAATAAGCCGCTTTGTCAGGGCAAGAACCACAAAAAGCGCGTCAATCGACGCGCTTTTGGTTTTTCTGGTCAGGGTCACCCTGATGTGTTGTCAGAAGCCGTACTGTAGTCGTGTATCTCTCCGGGGCGCGGAGTAAAACGTGGATCGCCATCTTTGTATTCACGAACAAGCTGCATGGTCTTGCAGAAGCTGGCCTGCTTGTCGTACTCCTGCCGGGCAAGATCGATGGCCCGTTCGGCCCGGCGCCGCTCCATCTTGTCAGACTTGCGATCGCTGAACTGTTGCTGCTGATGCAGCATCCAGCCGACAAACTCTTGCTGGCATTGGGATTCGCTACTGGCCTGCGCAGGCAGGGTCCACAACAACGAGAGCAGTATCAAATAACGCATGTCTGACTGGGTATTGAAGATTAATTGAACAGAAGGGGCGGCATTTTAGGCTGGAAATCGGGATGTGAACAGTATCAATAGCGAGGCCCCGCAGGGCCTCGCATCGTTGTGGCCGGTCTCAGTGTTTGACGAGGTAGAGTTGGCGGCTGTAGGCCACATCTTCCGGGTTGTTGATGGGGTAGCCCTTGAGCCATGGCTTGATGAGGCGGGCATTGGTGTACTGGTAGATGGGGGCGATGGGGGCTTGATCCAGCAGGATCGCCTCCGCCTCGCCAAACAGCTTGCTGCGGCTGGCGGCATCCTGAGTGCTGGCCGCCTCTGCCAACAGTTGGTCATAACGGGCATTGGCAAAGCCAGCCATATTGCCGCTGTGACGAGAGCCCCACAGGCCGAGGAACGCAGACGGGTCGTTGTAGTCGGCCACCCAGGAGGAGCGGATCACCTCGAACTGACCGCTCTGGCGACTGTCGAGATAGGTTTTCCATTCCTGATTGGTCAGCTCGACCTCGGCGCCCAGCTTCTGCTTCCACATGCTGGCAATCGCCAGTGCCATCTTCTTGTGAATTTCCGCGGTGTTGTAGAGCAGGGTCAGCTTGAGCGGCTTGTCCGGGCCGTAACCGGCCTCCTTGAGCAGGGCCTTGGCCTTGCTGTCCAGCGCCGGTTGGCTGCTGGTGGAGAGCAAGTTGGCGGCCGGGGTAAAGCTGGCGGTCACATCCGGAGTGAAGTGATAAGCCGGTTTCTCGCCGGTACCGAGCACCTTGTCGGCGATCAGGGTGCGATCGATGGTGTAGGAGAGCGCCTTGCGCACCCGCACATCGTTCAGTGGTGCCTGCTTGGTATTGAAGGCGTAGTAGTAGGTGCCGAGCTGATCCGGGGTGTAGACCTCATTCGAGATCTGCTGCTTCAGCTTGTCGTACTGCTCCTTGGGGAAGGATTCTGTGATATGCAGGTCGCCCGCCAGATAGCGGTTGGTGGCCGCGCTCTCCTGATTGATAGGCATGAAGATCACCTTGGTCAATACGGTATGGGCCCGATCCCAGTAATAAGGGTTGGGGGTCAGCTCCAGCTTCTCGTTGACCACCCGGTTGTTCAGCACAAAGGCACCATTGCCCACCAGTTTGCCGGGTTGGGTCCACAGGTTGCCGTACTGCTCGATGCTGGCTTGATGGAGCGGCGACAGGCTGGGGTGGCTCAGCAGGTTCAGGAAGTAGGGCACCGGCTGGGAGAGGGTCACCTGCAGGGTGTGATCATCGAGGGCCTTGACCCCCAGCTCGCTGGCAGGCAATTTGCCAGCGACTATTTCGTCCACCTTGTCGAAACGGGCCAGCTGGGCGAACCAGGCGAAGGTGGCCGCCTCTTTCGGGTCGACCAGCTTGCGCCAGCCGTAGACGAAGTCACCGGCCTTGACCGGATCGCCGTTGGACCAGCGCGCATCCGGGCGCAGATGGAAGGTAAAGAACTGGTTGCCCTTGTTCTCCCAGCTGGCCGCCACCCCGGCAACCGGTTTGCCATCCGGCCCCTGGGTCAGCAGCCCCTCGAACAGGTCCCGCAGTACCTGCAACTCCGGCAGGCCGACCAGCTTGAGCGGGCTCAGGCTCGCAGGTTCATCCTTGAGGTGGCGAACGACAATCTGCTCGGCGGCGAGTTGTGTTCCGGCGGGAATATCGGCAGCCTGGACAGCAGCACAGCCCAGCAGGGCCAGCAAGGGGGTCCATCCTTTCATGGGTCGGATCCTTCAAATAGTGTGAAGCGGGGAGAAAACTCGGCGAGAAAATATCGCCGACAGATGGGAAATCATGATATCCCGTTTGCTGGTCTGACCGCCAGCATTCGACTCTCACTCCCAATCGGGGTAGAAGAGCATTCTCGGCGTCTGTGCAGTTCAATGTGGTGAGGAGTGTCAAACGATGAAAGCATGGTTATTGCTGGCCTGTGTGTTGAGCCAGGGTGCCTGGGCGTTGGCCCCGTGCCAGAGCGACACGGCGGTGGGCAACTGGTGCGAGATAGGCATCGATGCTTTGCACCCGACTCAGGGGGGCGTCGGCCAGATCCAGGTCGATGAGACCCAGGCCACATTGGCGGGCATGAGCGCAAAGCAGCTCGACAAGTTGATGAAAAAGAAAGAGATCCCCGTGGTGATTGCGCCGGATGGCAGCTACTGGCTGGTGGATAGACACCATCTCACCAAGGCGCTGTGGCAACAAGGAGTCAAGGATGCGCGGGTCAAGGTGATTGGCCGCCTGCAGGACAAAGCCAACTTCTGGAGCCAGATGCAGAACAACCACTGGGCTTGGCTCAAGGATGAGAAGGGACAGTCGCTGACCCCGGAGCAGTTGCCGACCAGTATCGACAAGCTGCCTGATTATCCCTATCGCACCCTCGCCGGACTGCTGCAGAATGCGGGCTACTTTCGCAAAGATAAACAGGTCTATTTCGTCGAGTTTGCCTGGGCTAGCTGGCTTGGCAAGCAGATGCAATGGATGCCGGTGGACAGCGCCAATCTGGCGGCCCGCCTGCAACAGGCCAAACGGCTCGCCTGCGGCAGCGATGCCAAGGATCTACCCGGTTATCCCGGCAAGCAGTGCAGCCTCAACCAGTCCAAAAGCGCGCAATGAGTGGATGTGCGATGACGGCATCCAGAGCATGCCGGAGATAACAGAGGGCGACCCCGGGGTCGCCCTTCTGCTGTCAGCTTGTTCGTGCTGGTTGGCGGTGGTCACTCATGGCGCTCCGCCCAGCGGGCTGCCGCCTGTTCAAGCAGGGCAACGTCACCTTGCTGGATCAGCGGTAGCAGATCGTTGACCTGTTGATCCGGCCAATCCCACCAGGCGAGGGCCTGTAGCCGGGCAATCTCCTCCTCGCCAAAGCGCATCCGCACCACCCTGGCCGGGGTGCCCGCCACCATGGCATAGGGCGGCACATCCTGATTGACCAGCGAACGGGCGCCGATGGTGACGCCGGGCATGATCATCGCCTCCATGCCGATCCAGACATCGTTGCCGATGCGGGTATCGCCTGCGGGGCGGTAGCTGCGCTTGAGCGCCGCCAGATCGGCGAACGGATAGGTGCTGATGAAGGACGTGTTGTGGGTGTGGTTGCCGCCCATGATGATCTTTACCCCGGCGGCAATCTGCACATAGTCGCCGATATGGAGACGGTCGATATGCCAGAGCGGCTCCCAGCCGGTTTCCGGGCTGCGGCTGAAGGGATCGCCATGGAGGTAGCGCACCGCCACCTCTTCGAAGGGGCCATCCCAGGCACCCGAGTAGTAGCTGTGCAGCCCCTTTAGGCAGATATTGGGGTTGGTCACCGTCAGGTGCAGGTATTCGACCTGCGACCAGTGTTGGCAGGTGTTCATGCTGGTACTCCTTTGCTGAATGGATCGGATGGGTTGCGTTCGCTTGAGCGCAGCTAATAGATCCAGACCAGCATGCGGGGCACGCAGAGCAGGGAGCAGCCCAGCATCTGCGGGAGGCGAGGTCGCATTGTGGTGTGCTCCAAAGAAGAGGGAAGGGCGCGATCATAAGGTCGGGCGCCGGGTTTGCCAAGGTTGCGCAGAGATCCTGCACTAACCCTCTGGTTGATATTTATTCTCAATTAGCCATGATAACACTCCCACCATGACGGACTCGGGAGAGCGAAATGACACCGCAAAGTTGGCAACGATACATGCTGGAGGCGGAGCGTGCCTGGCAGGCCGGTTCGCTGGGGGCGGCGATCTGCTTTTATCAGCAGGCGCTGGGGGATGTTTACGAGATGACTCAGGTCGAGTTGACCGAACTGGCCACCATGCGAGTCGCCACCTGCCACCGGCTGGCCGACTTCTGGCGGGCGATGGATGAGCCGACTTATGAGCTGCGCTACCTGAAGCTTGCCTCCGAGCTGGTCACGGCGCTGGTGCCACAATGCCCCAATCGGGAGTGCGAGGCGCTGATCAGCGAGCTGGGTTGCTGCCGTGGAGCCCTGCTCGCGTTTCTCAAGCGTCACCCCAATCCGGAAATTGCCCGGCTGATCCAGCTGCAGGACAAGGTGCAGGGCTGCGAGCTGATCGGCCGTTTTCGTCTCAACTGACAGGCGTTGAGCGGCAGCTCAGCTCCGCCGTTTGAGTTTCTGGGCGATGCGCTGTTGCGCCTCTTCCCCTTGCAGTGCCTGGGCGAAGGCGCGCGCCTCCAGATCAATGACAAAGTGCACCGCCTGTTTGAGCTCCTGTTTCAGCAGCGCCTTGCTCTTTTGCAGCGCTCTGGGCGGTTTGGCCGCCAGCTTCAGTCCCTGCTCGCGGGCAAAGGAGAGCACTCCATCGGCCGCCACCACCTTGTTGGCCAGCCCGAGCCGCAGCGCCTCCTCGGCATCAATCGCCTCGGCCAGCAGCAACAGCTCTGCCGCCTTGAGGTGTCCCACCAGACGCGGCAGCAGCAGGCTGGAGGCGAACTCCGGCACCAGCCCCAACTCGACGAAAGGAAGCTGCAAGCGGGCATTATCCGCCAGATAGACCAGATCGCAGTGCAGCAAAATGGTGGTGCCAATCCCCACCGCCGGGCCTGCAACAGCGGCGATCACGGGTTTGGGGAAATCGGCCAGGGTGTGGAGGAACTGCAGGATGGGGTCGTCGGGCTCCAGCGAGCTCTTGCCCATAAAGTCGGCCAGATCATTGCCCGCAGTAAAGCAATCCTGCTGCCCCTGCAACAGCAGGACATGCACCTCCTCATCGGCTGCCGCCTCTCGCAGCGCAGCCACCAGTTGTTGATACAGCTCGGTATTGAGGGCGTTGCGCTTGTCGGGGCGGTTGAGGGTCAGGGTGAGCAAGCCATCCTGCTGCTCGGCAATGAGAATGGGGGCCATGTCTAAATCCTTGTTATTGAAAGGTGCAAAAAAGGTTGCCGCTGGGGTAACCTTGGCGCCGTTTAACAACATCATAAAAGGATTTCAACCATGTTTAAACGTGCGTTTTATTCTCTGCTGGTTCTGGGTATGACGGCGCCTGCACTAGCCAAGGTCGAGGCTGTCGACGGTTATGTGCGCCTGTTGCCGCCGGGCTCCCCCAACACTGCCGCCTTTATGGTGCTGAAGAATGACGCCGACCAGCCGGTCAAGCTGGTGGCGGCGGCTTCTGCTGCGGCGGGGCGTGCCGAGCTGCACACTCACCTGCACGAAAATGGCGTGATGAAGATGCGTCAGGTCGAGAATATCGAGATACCGGCCAAGGGCGAAGCGGTGCTGAAACCGGGCAGCCTGCACATCATGTTGTTCGAGGTGGGCACGCTCTCCGAGCAGACCCCTTTCCCGCTCACCCTCACCATGGACGATGGTCAGAAGCTGGATCTGTCACTGCCGGTGAAGCCGATTGAGCCGATGGCAGAGATGAAGCATATGAAGCACTGACATTTGTCGTCGTTTGTTCAGGATTGACGCTGGGTATTTTGGCTGCACCGAGTAAAATAGTGCTCTTTTCCATGTATGCAAGAGGAAGTGACGTAATGAAAAAGACGCTGATTGCCGGTTTTGTGCTGGCTCTGTGCAGCCAGAGTGCCATGGCCGCTGACGACTGGCGTTTTGCCGCCGGTGCCGACGTATGGGCCGCCAAGGGCAGTGGTCAGGCTTATGGCACCAGTGCTGATGGCAGCTATGACGACAGCTACAACTGGAACGGCTATCTGCAACTGGAACACGGCATCATCTTCCTGCCGAACGCCAAGTTTGAAGTCTCCGATTTCAGCACCTCCGGCGGCAACTTCAAGAACGATCTGACTGCCTACGATCTGAGCCTCTACTACCGTCTGTTCAACAACGATCTGTTCAAGATCGATCTGGGTATGACCGGCCGTCACTACGATGGTGAGCAGGTCTACTTCGGTCGCAAGGGTTATGACGAAGATACCCTGATGGCCTATGCCGGCAGCGAAGTGAAGATCCCGGGCACCGGCATCGCCTTCTTCGGCGATCTGCGTACTCACGATGCGGACAACTATGACTACCGTCTGGGTGGTTCCTACAAGTTCTCCTCCATGCCGATCAAGCTGCGTGCCGGCTGGCGTGAAGCCAAGGTCGACTTCGCCAATATCGACCAGTCTGTTGATGGCTGGTTCATGGGCGGCGAATTCACTTTCTAATCTGACCGTCGACTGACGACGAGGAGCGATAATGGGCCACATCATAGTGACAGGTGCCGGTTCCGGTCTCGGCCGGGCGCTGACTATCGGACTGGTTGAGCGGGGCCATCAGGTCTCCATGATGGGGCGCCGTTATCAGCGACTGCAGGAGCAGGAGCAACTGCTCGGCAGCGCGGTGATCGGCATCGCCGCCGATCTGGCGCACCATGAAGAGGTTGACGTCGCCTTCGCTGCTGCGGTGGAGTGGGGCGGCCTGCCCGATATGGTGATCCACTGCGCCGGGGTGGGCGAGTTTGGCCCGGTCGGTGTCTACACCGCCGAGCAGATCCGCCGGGTGGTGGAGAGCAATCTCATCTCCACCATTCTGGTGGCCCAGCAGACGGTGCGGCTTATCGGTGAGAAAGGCGGAGTGCTGGCCAATGTGCTCTCCTCCGCCGCTCAGGTGGGTAAGGCCAACGAGAGCCTCTACTGCGCCTCCAAATGGGGGATGCGCGGCTTTCTCGAATCCTTGCGCGCCGAGCTGAAAGGCTCGCCACTGCGGCTGGTCAATCTCTATCCGAGCGGGATCCGCAGCGAATTCTGGGCCAACTCGGATCACGTGGACCCGAGTGGCTTCATGACCCCGGAAGATGCGGCGGCCTATATGCTCGATGCGTTGGAAGCCAGAAGCAGCTGCCACGTGACCGACCTCTTTATCGGTCGCAATCCCTGAGACTGAGCCTTGTCATCCGGTTGCCGTCGTCAGAACATACAGAAACAAAAAGCGCGCCAAACGGCGCGCTTTTCTATTCAGGTAAGGGGCGGAATTAACGGCCCAGCTTGGCCTTGAGCATGGCGATGATGTCGCTGATGGCCACTTCCTGCTTCTCGCCGGTGCGGCGGCACTTGTACTCCACCACGCCGTTGTCCAGACCGCGATCGCCGATGACGATAGCGTGCGGGATGCCCAGCAGCTCCATGTCGGCGAACATCACGCCCGGGCGCTCTTTACGGTCGTCGAACAGCACGTCCACACCAGCGGCTTTCAGCTCGGCGTAGAACTGTTGCGCCTGCTCGGCCACGCGCTCGGACTTGTGCATGTTCATCGGCACGATGGCCACTTCGAACGGGGCGATGGCGTCCGGCCAGATGATGCCGTACTGGTCGTTGTTCTGCTCGATGGCTGCGGCCACCAGACGGGAAACCCCGATACCGTAGCAACCCATCTCCATGGTGACGGACTTGCCAGCTTCGTTCAGCACGCTCGCCTTCATCGCTTCGGAGTACTTGGTACCCAGCTGGAAGATGTGGCCCACTTCGATGCCGCGCTTGAGCAGCAGCTTGCCCTGGCCGCACGGGCTCGGGTCGCCTTCCACCACGTTGCGCAGGTCGGCAACTTCGTAGGTAGCGATGTCGCGATCCCAGTTGGCACCGGTCAGGTGGAAGCCGGTCTCGTTGGCGCCGCAGACGAAGTCCGCCAGATGGGCGGCGCTGCGATCGACGATGATGCGACCGGCAAAGCCGACCGGGCCAATGGAACCTGCATCGCAACCGGCGGCAGCTTTGATCTGCTCGTCGTTGGCGAAGGTCAGCGGGTTGGCAACGCCAGCCAGTTTCTCAGCCTTGATTTCGTTCAGCTCGTGGTCGCCACGCAGTACCAGCGCGATGACGGCCTGCTTGCCGTGCTCATCTTCCTCTGCCAGTACCAGCAGGGTCTTGGCGATGGCGGTCGGCGCCACGTTCAGGAAGGCAGCCACTTCGTCGATGGTGTGGACGTTCGGGGTGGCAACCTTGGTCAGGGCTGCGGTGGCGGCAGCGCGCTCACCAGCCGGTGCCAGCGCTTCGGCCATCTCGATGTTGGCGGCGTAATCGGAGCTGTCGGAGAAGGCGATCAAGTCTTCACCGCTCTCGGCCAGTACCTGGAATTCGTGGGAACCGGTACCACCGATGGAGCCGGTATCGGCCTGCACCGGACGGAAGTTCAGGCCCATGCGGGTGAACGCCTTGCAGTAGGCGGCGTGCATCTTCTCGTAGGTATCGACCAGAGATTCCTTGTCGATGTGGAAGGAGTAGGCATCCTTCATCAGGAATTCGCGGCCGCGCATCACGCCGAAACGGGGGCGCACTTCGTCGCGGAACTTGGTCTGGATCTGGTAGAGGTTGAGCGGCAGCTGCTTGTAGCTGTTCACTTCGTAACGCACCAGCGCAGTGATCACCTCTTCGTGGGTCGGGCCCAGCACGAAGGGGCGGTTGTGACGGTCGGTCAGACGGCACAGCTCGGGACCGTAGTCATCCCAGCGGCCGGACTCCTGCCACAGCTCGGCGGGTTGTACCACCGGCATGGAGACTTCGACGGCACCAGCATTGTTCATCTCTTCGCGAACAATGTTCTCGATTTTCTTCAGTACCCGCAGACCGGTTGGCAACCAGGCATACATGCCGGAGGCCAGTTTACGGATCATCCCGGCGCGCAGCATCAGCTGGTGGCTGACAACTTCAGCGTCGGAGGGGGTTTCCTTGAGAGTGGAAAGCAGATATTGGCTGGTACGCATCGCGGTAGACCTTAGCTAGAACGGGCGCGGGGCCCAGGATAATTTCAAGGGCGGAATTTTAACAGGCTGGGCGTTGCGGCCCAAGGGCTAAATTTGCCGCAGCCCGAAAGGTGACCACGCCCGGCAGATAGCCTGGGGTAATGACCATTGCAACAAGCAGGCTTTTTATGCCTGCAATTTGGCCGGATCTCCGCTAAACTCTGCCACCTTTTCTCGATGGGCATGGCTCTGCCGCGTTCATCACCCCCCATTTTTAGTACTTTTGGAGCCGCTCATGCCGTTAGTGGGACATCAACACCAGATCGAGATCCTGGAACTGACCGACAAAGGAGATGGCAAAGGACGCCTGTTCGATCGCCCCCTGTTTGTCGAAGGTCTGCTGCCCGGTGAGCAGGCGCTGGTGGAGCTGACCGAGGTCAAGCCGAACTATCTGCACGGCAAGGTTGCCGAGCTGCTCCAGCCCTCTGCAGATCGGGTTGCCGATTTCTGCCCCAACACCGAGTGTGGTGGCTGTCAGGTACGTCCGCTGGCCTATCCGGCCCAGCTCAAGCTCAAGCAGGCACTGGTGCAGAGCGCACTGGAGCAGGCCGGGCTGGGTGACACCCCGGTCAAGGATATCCTTGGCATGGAAAGCCCGTTCGCCTATCGCAACAAGGCGCAATATGCGGTGCGTGGCTGCGACGCCGGTGCCGAGATCGGTTTTTATCGCAAGCACTCCCACGATCTCATCACCGCCGATGACTGTGCGGTGCAGGATCCGCTGCACGTCGAGCTCAACGCCCGGGTGCGCAACTGGATGCGCGCGCATGACATCGCCGCCTATGACGAAGTAAACCACAGCGGCTGCGTGCGCAACCTGATGACCCGCAAGGGCTTCAAGAGCGGTGAGCTGATGGTGGTGCTGGTTACTTTGGGCGAGGAGTTACCGTTCGAAGCCGAGCTGTTGGCAGCTCTGAGCGATCTGCCGGTCACTACCCTGGTGCAGAACATCAACGATGAGCGCACCAACCGCATTCTGGGCGCCACCAACCGGGTGCTGCTGGGTGAAGGGGTGATCCGCGACAAGATCCACGAACTCGAGTTCGAGATCTCGCCGCTCTCCTTCTTCCAGAACAACCCGACCCAGACCGATGTGCTCTACTCCAGCGCCCTCGAGTATGCCGAGCTGACCGGTAACGAGACGGTGTTCGACATCTATTGCGGTATCGGCACCATCTCCCTGTTCTTGGCTGGCAAGGCCGCCAAGGTCGTCGGGATCGAGTCGGTGGAGAGCGCCATCAGCGATGCTCGCCGCAACGCTGCCCTCAACGGCATCGAGCACACCGAATTCCACGTCGGCAAGGCGGAGCAGCTGATGCCCGAGCTGCACGCCCAGGGCGTGACCGCTGACGTGGTAGTGATGGACCCGCCCCGCAAAGGCTGTGACAAGGCCGTATTGCAGACCCTGGTCGCCATGGCGCCCCGCCGTCTGGTCTATGTCTCCTGCAACCCGCAGACCCTGGCCCGCGACCTCGCCTGGCTGGTCAAGCAAGGCTTCGTGCTGGACGAGGTGCAACCGGTCGATATGTTCCCGCACTCCATGCATGTGGAAGCGGTTGCCCGCCTGAGCCTGCCTGCCAAGGCATAAGTCGCCCCAGACTCTTGCCCATAAAAAAACGACGCCAGCTGGCGTCGTTTTTTATCTCTGCAATCGGGGGATGGCCAGTTAGCTGGCGCTCTGGCGCACCTCGGCGGCAATCTGGTCGAGCAGCTGTTGCCAGCCCTGACCCAGCTCGTTCACCAGCGCGTTATAGCCATCGGCCGGCAGCACCCGCTCCTGACGGAAGGGAGCATCGCGCAGCACGGTGCCATCTTCCGCCAGCAGGCGCCAGCGGCCGCTCAGCACGGCGCTGCCGTCATGACGGCCCTGAAAGCGCTCCACCAGAATGGTCAGCACCGGCCCCTTGCGGGCGCCATCCTGCCGTACCACCCAGCCAGGCAGGCGGGTGGAGAGGCCATTGAGGGTGAGCTGGTTGAGCTGATCGTCCAGCGCACCGGCCCAGCGATGGTACTCGGTGAAGTGGAGCTCTTGCCCTTCCAGCTGATAGACCAGACTGATCCGGTCGAGCTGGCTGGCCAGCGCCACCGGGCGCAGCACCAACTGGTGCTGCGGTTGGGCCGGGGCCGTCACGGGTTGCTGACTATCGGCATCGAGCGAGTAGTAGTGCAGACTTGGCTGGCTGCTGCAACCCGCCAGCAGGCCCAGCAGGGCCAGCGTCAGGATCTCTTTTTTCATTGTTTGCCTCGCTTGGGCTCAGGGTCCGATGGATGCGCGCGATCGAAGATCAGAGAGCTGGGCTGCTCGTTGAGGGAGTGCACCAGCGGCTGCAGTTCGCGCATCAACTGATTGAGGGTCTGCACCGACTGACGCAGATCCTGATTGGTCTGCGACTGGGCATCATAGGCCTGCAAAGTCTCCTGCAACTGCTTGAGGCTCTCGTTGAGCGAGGCGGGCAGCTGCTGGGTGGAATCCTTGGCGGTGAGCTTGTTCAGGTTGGCGCTGACTGCACTGATGTTCTTCAGGGTGCCATCCAGGGTGGTGAGTGACCCGTTGACCTTGGTCAGGGTGGTCGCCATGTCCATGTCGACAAACTTGTCGAGGATGAGGTTGACCTTGCGCTCGATCTGGTCCAGCCCGCCCTGCACGGTGGGGAAGACCTGATAACCGGCCAGCTTGGCCTGCTCGAAGCGCGGCGCGTCCGGATAGAAGTTGAGGTCGATGATCTTGCCGCCGGTCAGCAGGCTCGAGGTCTTGAGGCTGGCACGTAACCCCTCCTTGAACTGCTTGCCGAACAGGGCACGCCATTGATCCTTCTCCGCCTTGGCATAGCGGTGGGAGAGGCGCTGCACCTCGATGCGAGCCAGCACCGGGATCTGGCGGCTCTTGAAGATCTGCACGCCCTTGTCCTCGATGAGGTAGGGGGCGGAGATGACGGTACCAACCCGGATACCGCGATACTGCACCGCCGCGCCCGGGTGCAGGCCACCCACGTTGTCATCGAACAGGAAGACGTAGTCGATGAACTGATCCAGACTACCGGCCAGCACGCTCGCCTCATCCTGGAACAGGGTGAACCCTTCCATCTGTTTGACCGGCTCGCCAGGCGCCCAGCCGGGTGGCAGACCCATGGTGATGCCGCCATCGATCAGGCTCTCCAGCGAATCCATCTTCACCTTCATCCCCTCGCTGCTCATGGAGACCTCGAAGCCCGGGGTCATCCAGAAGCGGGAGTTGCTGCTCACCAGAATGTCATAGGGGGCGTGGATGAAGATTTGATACTGCATCTCGCTCTTTTCCGGCAGGAACTTCGCCTCTTCCACTTGACCTATGGTGAAGCCCTGATAGTTGATGGGGGAGCCTTCTCCCAGCGCGCGGGTGTCGCGACTGCTGAGGGTGAGACGCAGCCCCTTGGCATCGAGGGAGGCGAGTGGCGGTTTGTCGAGCATGGCGTATTCGTCCCGTGCCCGACCTTTCTTGCCGGGGGCGAGCTCGATATAGGCGCCGGAGAGCAGGGTGCTCAGACCCGATACCCCTTCACGGCCCACTCTGGGCTTGACCACCCAGAACTGGCTGTCACCGCGCAGCATGCCGGAGGCGGCATTGGTCAGCCGTCCTTTCAGCACGGCATGGCTATAGTCATCACTCAGCTCGACGGCCTCGATGCGACCGACGTCCACTTCGCGGGAACGGATCACCGTCTTGCCAGCGACTATGCCCTCGGCAGTGGCGACTGTCAGGGTGAAACTGGGGCCCTGGGAGTACCAGTGCTGGAACAGCATCCAGAGACCGATGAACAGCGCCAGCAGGGGCACCATCCAGATTGCGGCGGCAGAGCTCAGAAAGTCAGAGCCCGGTTTCCACCTTTTTTTACGCTCACTCACGTTCGCGTTCTCCTTGTTGTAAATCCCAGATCAGGCGGGAGTCGAAACTCATGGCGGCGACCATGGTGATCAGCACCACACCTGCAAATGCGACGGCCGCAGGGCCGGGATAGATGGTCATCAGATTGTCGAGCCGGATCAGGCCCGCCAGAATGGCCACCACGAAGACGTCGATCATCGACCAGCGTCCGACAAATTCGGTCATGCGATAGAGTTTTAGCTTGCCGAGGGGGGAGGTGACATTGCCGCGCTGCACCATATAGCAAAGCCAGAATAGCGCCAGTATTTTCACCAGCGGCACCACCACGCTGGCGAAAAAGATCACCGCCGCTATGGGGTAGGAGCCCATGGCCCAGAGCAGCACCACACCGCCGAGGATGGTGGAGGGGCTGTCATCACCGAGAAACACCGTATCCATGATGGGATAGACGTTGGCCGGAATGTAGAGAATGGCGGAGGTAAACAGCAGCGCCCAGGTACGGTTCAGGCCGCCCGGCTTGCGGGCATGCAGCTTGCCGCCGCAGCGGGAGCAGCTATGGCAGCCCACCTCGCTCAGGGCGCCACAGATATGGCAGCCCACCAGACCTGATTCCAGCGCGCCCGCTTCCGGGTCGATCTCCCGCGCCTCGGTCGGGCCGAACAGCCGCTGCCACAGCCACATCTGATCCAGCGAGGAGATCATCTTGATGAGCAGCACCGTGTAGCCGACGAAAGCCCAGAATGACAGCCCCATCTTGATGTCGGCCATCCCCATCAGCTTGACCAGCGAGATGAGCACCCCCACCAGAAAGACATCCACCATCAGCCAGGGTTTGATCCGGCAGAGCAGACGGCCGAGGGAGCGCAGGGCATTGCTGTGCAGATCTTTATCGATCCGCCACAGCACCAGCATGATGGAGCCCATATAAACCAGTGGCAGGCCGATCAGGGTCAGGCTCAGTACCGCGCCGAGAAACAGATAGCCCTCATCCACCAGGGTGGTGATGCTCTGCAAAAAGGTCATCTCCTGGCCCACCCCTTTGGCCGAGAAGGACATAAAGGTAAAGGCATTGGCGAGCACGAACATGATAAGTGCCGCGAACCCGTAGGAGATCGGCCGCAACTCCTGCTGTGGCAGGTGGCGACTCAGGGTGTGTCCGCAACGGGGGCAGCAGCTGGCCTGTCCCACCTCGAGCGGTGTGGCCGGTATCAGCAGGTCACACTCTTCGCAGGCAGTGGCATCATGGACATAGGTGGTGTGGTGTTGGTGTGAAACCGGATGCAAGATAAAACCCCAGATAAGGCCCGTGGTAGAGCCAGAGCTGGCGATTATCGCAGTTGTGCTGGTCAGCGACCAGCCCCCGGAGGCCGCTATTGCTGGCGGGAGTGAGAATGACTTTGACAAGCCAGTGCCCATTTAGCACAATCAAACGCCACTTTTTTTCCGCGGGACAATAATTTATGACAACTGAATCCCCCAGCTACTCCACGATTGAGCAAGCCTTCTCCCTCGGGAACGGGCAAGATTCTGCCCTCAACTGGTTGCGCAAGAACCGCAGTCAGGTCGCTATTTTTCTGGTGAGCGGCATCAAGCTGGAAGGCACCATCAGCGGGTTCGACCAGTACAGCGTGCTGCTGACCGATGCTCATGGTAACCAGCAGCTGGTCTACAAGGCCAAGATCTCCACCATCGCCATGCACACCGGCCGTCCGCAGGTGAACATCCAGCGTGCTCGCAAGCCGCGTGTCTCCATGGCGCCGCGCCCCCACGGTGCGCCGGGTCGTTATGACGACAATCAGGGCGGCGGCAACAACGAGTAATCGTCTGCCCCGCACGCCCCGTTGACGCGCCCTGCGTCAGCGGCTGACGGAACCTGCTCTCATTTTTCATTCATGTCCCGTATGAGAGCCGGTTCCGGTTATCGCCCCTTGCAGGGCGATATTTTTTTCCGCACTACGCGGTTATGCCAACCGGTTGACCCTCTTTGACCATGCAGGTCTGCATACCCGCCGCCTCTCCGGCCTGTACCCCGATACCGGTATCTTCAAACACCAGACAGCCTGATGGCGCGACCCCCAGCTTGCTGGCGACCAGCAGGAAGGTGTCCGGATTGGGCTTGTGCAGCTCCACATCGTCTGCGGTGACCACCACGGAGAAATAGCGATCCAGCCCGGTGTTGCGCAGCACCGCTTCGGCGTTGACGCGGGGCGAGCCGGTGCCAATCCCCATCGGGATGGTGCCGTGATAGCGATCGAGCAGTTTCTGCATGGCCGGAAACACCGTCGCCTTGTGCAGGTTGGCCACATAGTGGGCGGTCTTGCAGCGAGTCACCTCGAGCGGATCGAGGGGGATCTGCTGCTCTTCGGCGACCAGCAGCGCGATCTTGCGGCTCGGCATGCCACCCAGTTCATAGAACCAGTCGGCATCGAAACGAAAGCCAAACTCGCGGGCGGTGTGCTCCCAGGCGGCGAGGTGCAGCGGCATGGAGTCGACCAAAGTGCCATCAAGGTCAAAGACCAGGCCTTGGAATCCGGAAAGGGTCATGGTGCGGGGTCTGTCTCTGAAAAAAGGGAGCCCATTCTAGCCAGTGGCTCCCCGGCTCGCCATCACCTAGCTGGTGAGAAACGCTTGCCCCCACATTTGCGCCTGAAAATAGATGGGTGTGAGCCTGGCCGGATCGAGCTGGTAGTGCGGGGCCAGCTGTGCCAGCAGGGCCCAGTTGCCCTGCTCGTAGGTGTTGACCAGCTGGAACAGGTGAAACAGCGGCCCCTCGCGCAGCTCGATGGCCCGTTTGACGTTCGTGGGCAGGTGGCGCTTCATCTCCTCCGAGAGCAGGGAGGCATCCTGTACCAGCCCGACCAGAAAGGCCCAGCTGGCGTCGGCTTTGCCGAGCGCCGTGAGGGCGATGAGCTCGCAGAAGCGGCCGCGAGCGATGGCCATCCGGGTACAGGCTTCGGGCATATGCTGGCTGGCCCGGGCCAGCCCGTTGATCAGCACGAACTTGCGGATCTCCTGCTCTCCCAGATAGGAGAGGGCGCGGGGCACCGAGGTGATGGGGGTGGCGTGATCGAAACCGGGGGCGTTGACATAGGTGAGCAGCAGGCCCGGCAGCCAGGCATCCTGCTCCAGCAGGCGGGCGACCTGGGCAAATGAGAACTCTTCGTGGCAGATGAGCTGGAGGATCTGCTGCACCAGCGCCATGTCGGGCTGCTGGGCGCGCTGGTTGACCAGCTCGGGACGGGCGAGAAAGCCGCCGGCGAAGAAATCGACCCCCGCCTCCCGCAAGGGGAGAAAGTCCTGCCACGCCTCGACGTTGAGTGCCATCCGCTTGTGATCGGTGGGTTGGCAGATCCCCTCTTCCCCCGTCCAGAACACCAGCAGGCGGCTTGCGCCGAGCCAGCGGGCATCGCGATGGGCGCCATGGACGGCGAGTCTGCGTCGGCTATCGCGCCACTGCTCCAGCACCGGAAAGGAGGTGGGTAGCCGTTCGCTGGAGGCTTCGACCAGCGGGATGGCCTCCTGAGCAAACAGCAGGGGGCGTTGCTCATCGAGCTGTTCGTGGTTGAAGGGGAGCAGATATTGGCGCCCCTGCGCCAGCAGGTGGCTATGTTGGGCCAGTGCGGGCCATTCGGCCGGTGAGCTGAGCTGATAGTCGATGCCGTAGGCCACCAGAGCCAAGCGACGGTTGAAGATGGGATAGCGACGCAACAGCATGGGATCACCGATAAGCCAGTGTGCGGGCCCTCCCTTCTGATTTGGCGTGGTAGAGCGCCTGGTCGGCCTGTTCGGTCAGGCTCTGCCATGCCTCGTCCTGGGAGGGGACCAGATAGCTAAAGCCTATGCTAACCGTAATGAAATCAGCAACTCGGGATGCTGGATGTGGCAGCTGCAGGCGGGCTAGTCCCTCGTGAATCCGCTCCGCCAGCTGCTCCGCTTCACCGGGTTGCGGTGCGCAGAGCAGGATGACGAACTCCTCCCCGCCATAGCGAGCCACCAGATTGGTGCGGCGGCGTTCCGCCTCCTGCAGCACCCGGGCCACCTGCTGGAGGCACTCATCCCCCTTGGCGTGGCCAAAGTGATCGTTGTAGCCCTTGAACTCGTCCACATCGATCATCAGTACGGCCAGCAGGCTCTGGGTGCGTCTTGCCCACTCCCACTCCCGTTGCATGGTGATATCCCACTGGCGCCGGTTGGCGATGCCGGTGAGGGGATCTTCGAGGGAGAGCAGGGAGAGGCGCCGGTTGGCCTCCTCCAGCGCACGGTTGGTCTCGGCCAGCTGCATGGTGCGTTCGGCAACCCGCTCCTCCAGCTCGCGATTGAGCCGCTCCAGCTGCTCCTGGGTGCGCTGGCGGATCAGCAGTTGTGACAGGATGGCGGCGTACTGTTTGAAGATCTCGCTCTGATAGGCTTTGAGCGGGCGGTGCCACAGCAGGTTGTCGGCGGCAATCCAGCCGATAGGGATAGCGCCATCCCAGAGCGATACCATGGCGTTCCAGCCCTGTCCCACCTGCTGTTTCTCGTAGTAGAGGGGGGTATCTTCCAGTACCAGCACGTAATCCTTGCGCTTGAGCGCCTCCTGCACCGTGGGGTGATCCGGGATGGGGCTGACAAAGTCGTGTTCGTCTACCAGCTCCCCCTCCTCACTGGTGCCCCAGGTGCCACGCATGGTCTTGCCGTCGGGCTCAATGAGAAAGATGGCCACCCGGTCAAATTGCAGCTCCTTGCGTGCCAGCAGCACGGCATCACGCAGGAGCTGGTTCTCGCTGCGGCTGCGGGAGAGAGTGACGCTAACCATGTGCAGCGCCTGCAGCATGGTGAGGAAGGAGCCCTGCAGCGCCTGGCTCTGCACCAGATCGGTCTGGGTATGCAGCCGCTGGTCCCGCTCCTGATCAACCTGATCTGCGAGCAGATGGTTGCTCAGTTCGGCGGTCAGGTAGTGGATCAGCAGCTGGATCCCCTGACGCTGATGACGGGAGAGACGATCGATCCGGCGGTGGGTTTCGAGGTAGATGACCCCTTCCAGCTTCAAGTGACGTTTGAGGGGGAAGCAGGCGCGCAGGCGGGGAGGTTGGGGCTCCGATTCATCCCGCTCGTCCGGAGGCTGGTGGACCGGCTCGATCATCAGCTGGCCCTGATGAATCGCCTTGTCGATCAAGGTGTGGGGCAGGGGTAATGCATCCAGATGGGCGATATCGAGCATCGTCAGCCCCTGCTCCAGCTGGAAGCGATAGAGTTTCGGCTCGGGGGATTTCAGCCAGAGATAGAGGTAGTCGGCATCTGTCTTGTCACGAATGGTAGCGAGGCTGACTTCGCATAACTGGGCAAAGTTGGTGAAGTGTTCCGGATCCCATTCCTGCATGCCAATATCCCTTTGGGTCTAACCCCGCGAGTATATATAGAGTCTGTTTAATTTATTGATTGAAATGTCAAAATGGAGATCCAGAGCCCAGATTTTGGCCCCTTTTATGGTGCGTGATGACGGGCTTTGCGTGGGGTGATTAACTGTTACGGGTAACAGCAATCAGCGGCAGGTTGGCAGGGAGATTTGAAGGGCTCTGAAAAGAAGAGCCCGCACAGTGGCGGGCTCTGGAGAGAGGGACTTATTCCGCCTTGCCGGCTTCATCGGCCGGTGCCGCGGCGTTATCCGCACTGCTCTCGGCGACCGGCGCTTCCGGTGCCGGACCCGGCACCAGCTCCACCGCCGGCTTGGCAATGAGGGAGCGGGTCTCTTCCACCGCTTCGGTCAGCTTGACCTCAATGATCTGACCGAGCTCGTAGACCACCTCGGTCTTGTCCAGATAGACGCGACCGTTGTCCCAGTTGCACTCCAGCCGATCCTTGTTGTCGAGGATATGACGGGCAGGCATGAAGACCACGGCGCCGTTCTCCTGCAGACGCAGCTTGAGGCCAGCACGCATCACGTCGATGATCTCGGCGTTGAACACCTTGTCGGTGCCAGCATCGGCCTTGAGGTAGCGGACATAGAGCCAGTCGCCGATGTCGCGCTCCACCATGCGGTGCAGGCGGCGGCAGGCGGTCAGGTGCTCGGTGAGCTCGGTGCTCGGGCGCTCGCCCGGGGTTTTGCCCGCGATGACCGCTTTGAGCAGACGATGGTTGACCATATCGCCGTATTTTCGAATAGGTGAGGTCCAGGTGGCGTAGGCATCCAGACCCAGGCCGTAATGTGCGCCCGGCTCGGAGGACATCAGTGCATAGCTCTGGAAGCGGCGGATCTTGCCATCCAGCCAGCGGGTATCGAGGTTGTCGATCCAGCGGCGCAGGGCGCAGAAGCCGGAGAGGCTGGCGATCTCGTCACGTTCGAACGGGGCCTCGGCGCTTTTCAGCAGGTCGATGGCGCCGTCGAGGGACTCTTCGTCAAAGCCTGTGTGGACGTTGAAGATGCCGTAGCCGACGCTCTTGCCCAGTACGCGACCGGCGCAGATGTTGGCGGCGATCATCGACTCTTCCACCATGCGGTTGGCGATGCGGCGTGGCTCGACGTGGATAGCCAGCACTTCGCCATTCTCGCCCAGCTCGAAGTCGTAGTCGGGTCTGTCCGGGAACACTAGGGCATGCTCGGTGCGCCACTTGATGCGCGCTTCGGTCATTGCCTTCATCAGCGGCAGCTGGGCCAGCACGCCGGCGTCGATGGCCAGCTCTTTGCCATGCTCAGCCCAGTCGGAGACGTCGTCATAGTTGAGACGGGCGTGGGAGCAGATGCGGGCGGCGAAGAACTCGGTCTCCTCCAGCAGCAGACCATCTTCGGCGATAAGCAGACGGGCGCACAGGGTGTTGCGCTCCTCACCCTCCTTCAGGGAGCAGAGCTCGTCGGAGAGGGTACGCGGGATCATCGGTACGTTGCGGCCCGGCATGTAGACGGTGAAGGCGCGCTGGGCGGCCTCCTTGTCCAGCTCGCTCCCTTCGGCCACATAGGCGGTCGGGTCGGCGATGGCGACCAGCAGCTCCCAGCCGTTATCCAGCTTGGTGATGGCCAGCGCATCGTCCATGTCCTTGGTTTTTGCACCGTCGATGGTGAAGAAAGGCACCTTGGTCAGGTCACGACGGGGCAGCTCCTCTTCTTCGATCACCTTCCACTCTGGCAGATCAGCCGGTTCGACCTGGGCCAGGTTGTGGCGCGCCAGCACCACCCACCAGGGCACGTTGTGATCTTCCTGTGCGGCGATCTTCTGGATGATCTCGGCAGAGAAGTTGCCGTCTACCAGCGCATGGCGCTTGAGGGTGGCGACCACCCAGTCCCCTTCCTTGAACTCTTTTTCGTCCAGACCCTTCTTGACGCGGGCCTTGATGGCATCCTTGATCAGCGGGTGGTCGGCGACCACGTTGAGGCGGTCGCGGAACATCTTGACCCGGGCCACGAAGCGGGTGACGGACTGCTCCAGCAGGGCATCCGGCTCGGCCACTTCCTTCTCTTTTTCGGTGCGGATCAGGGCGCTCACCCGGTCACCGTGCATCACCTTCTTCATGTAGGGAGGCGGCACGAAATAGCTGGTCTTCTCATCGACCTCCAGAAAGCCGAAGCCCCGATCGGAGGCGCGGATAACACCCTCTTTCTTGGGGATGTTTTCGCGGATTTGTTGCTTGAGCTGGGCCAGCAGCGGATTGTCTTGGAACATAAGTGAGGAACCTGAAGTGAAAACCTGGGTGAAGACCTGATGAAGGATCGCCCAGCACTATACGTTTTTAGCCCTGCAAAGCCAAGGTGAATGGCCTGCTCAGCGTGGTTTCAACTGCGATCTGGCATGGTCAATGAGACGTTGGGATAGCTGCTTGTGTACCCCCTTTTCCAGTACCCAGCGGTGCCAGTAGAGGCGTTCTGTCAGAACATGGTTGGGACTGAGGTTGAGCAGTGACCCGCCAGCGAGCTGGCCTCTGATCTGCAACTCGGGGATGAGACAATAGGCCAGGCCCTGTTCGGCCATGGCGACAAAGGCCTCGGACGAGTGAACCGTGTGGCAGGGATAACCGCCGGGCTCTAGCCCGAAGTGTTTCGCCATGAAGCTGACATGCATGTCGTCGCGTTGATCGAAGGCCACTGCCGGAGCCTTGGCCAGCGCCTCCCGGGTCAGACCGTGGGGAAAGTGGCGCGCCACGAACGCGGGGCTGGCGGTAAGCAGATAGTTCATTTCGCCCAGATCATCGACGCAGCAACCGGCAAGTGGCTGGGGATGCAAGCTGACCGCACCAAAGGCCTGACCCTCGCGTACCTTGTCGAGGGTGCGGCATTCGTCATCCACCAGCAGGTTGAGTTCGATGGGATGCTGCTCCAGCAAGGGGGCGATGGCGGGCAAAAACCAGGTTGCCAGGCTGTCGGCATTGACGGCGATACTGATCCGGATGGGGGCTTGTGGTGTGGCGGGAGCCAGCTCACCAGCCAGTTCCAGCTCGAGCTGGTGGACCTGACGATAGTGTGCCAGCAGCTTCTGGCCGAGCTGGGTCGCCTGCAACGGCTGGCTGCGGATGAGCAGCGGCTCGGCAAACTGTTGCTCCAGTAGTTTGATCCGCTGGGAGATGGCGGACTGGGTCATGTGCAGTGATTTGGCGGCCCGCTCGAAGTTCTGCTCCTGCAATACCGCATCCAGTGCCCGCAGCAGTTTGTAGTCCAGCTCTTTCATCTTCCCTCCCTTGCGTTGCTTCTGGGCTGACTCTACGTCACTCGGCAGGGGACAACAATGGGTGGTGACAGGGCCGTTACGCTGTGATTTCTGACAGTAGTGATCAGGTTGTTGAGGGAGGATACTGCCCGCTGACCCATGGGTTAGCCTGCGGGCTCATAGCGATCTGTTTATCCCGGGTCTGTTTTCCCGGGATTTTTTATGGCTGCGTTGCCAGCGCCGGTGATGGTTGCTGCAGTAGAGAGTGGCTGGTTTGATAGTGGCCCAGCAGAGGTTTGCCAACGGCGTGGGCGAAGCGTTCATCCAGATGGAAGCGGATCCCCACCCCGCGCACGGCCCCCAGATCCACCGCCTGGCGATGGCCGAGGCGCTCGATGGGCAGGCCGAGGCGGCGGAAGATGCGCTCTACCGGCAGGCTGACGACAGCGACCAGCTCACGGATCCCGTGAGCATGGGCGAAGGCATAGACTTCGCGAAAGATGACGCAGGTGAGCTCGCTGACGCCATTGACCATCCGCGGAGCACGGCTGGCATCGATGGCAAGACGGGTCAGTTCCCAGACATCGGGGGTACGCGGTGCACTTTCACCGGCAAGGGCGGTGGGGAAGATGGTGGGCAGCATATAGGCATCGGCACAGTTGAGCAGGCGAATACAGCCGCATAGCCCTTGCTTATCCTCGATCAGCACCCAATGGGTGTCTGGCGTATCAAAACTGTCACGCTCAAGTCCCCGATGGGACTCTACATCCCAGCCGAGCCGGTCGGAAAAGACGCGATTTCGAAAGCGATAGAGTTCATCCTCTACCTCATTTCGTGGATGCTCTCTCAATTTTCCTTTGAAAACCAACATTATGGGCCCTCTGTCTTGCTATTCGCCGTTATAATCACATGTCTGGCCAAGGGGGCTTTCATATGAAAAGAGACCAACTGCTTGAGTATCTCGAACATTTCACTTCGGTGACGGATGGCAACCGTCTGGCCGAGCTGATCGGTCACTTCACGCTCGGTATGGGCTACGACTACTACCGCTTCGCGCTGATCCTGCCGATGTCGATGCAAAGACCCAAGGTGGTGCTGTTCAATCACTGCCCTGACTCCTGGGTGCAGGCCTACACCGAAAACAACATGCTGGCATGTGATCCGGTGATCCAGCTGGCGCGCAAGCAGACCTTGCCCATCTACTGGAATCGCCTCGATGAGCGAGCAAGCTTTCTGCAAGAGGGAAGCATGGATGTGATGGGGCTGGCAGCCGAGTTCGGGCTGCGCAACGGCATCTCCTTCCCCTTGCACGGTGCCGCCGGGGAGAACGGTATTCTCTCCTTCATTACCTCGGAACGCGCCTCGAGCGATCTGCTGTTGGAGTCGTCGCCCATCCTCTCATGGATGTCCAACTACATCTTCGATGCCGCGATCCGGGTGGTGCGTTTCAGCATGATGGACAGTGTGGGCAAAGAGCCCCTGACCGAGCGCGAAACAGAGTGCCTGTTCTGGGCCAGTGAAGGAAAGACCTCCAGCGAGATTGCCTGCATTCTCGGCATCACGGAGCGCACAGTGAATTACCATCTCAATCAGGTCACCCGCAAAACCGGCTCCATGAACCGCTACCAGGCCATTGCCAAAGGGGTGGGAACCGGCTTGCTGCTGCCCAATCTGGAGCAGGTGGTGGTCACCAATTTCCCCAGAGTGCTTCAGTAGTCCGAGTCTCAGATACCACAGATTCTCCTGCTGCTGTCTGAGGGTCACAATTGTCAGATCCGGTAATTGACACGGGATTTAATAGAAGCGCTTCATCATTAGCAAAATGAATGAACCAGTAAATCAATGAATTTCTAAGAAGGAGCCGGACTCGCTATAGTGCCGTTCATTCATCATTTCGAACGGAATTTTCGATGCTGCTGACCACGACCCTGCAAGGTTTCACCATAGGTCTTGCCATGATCATCCCTATCGGCGCCCAGAATGCCTTTGTGCTGAGCAGGGGTATCCATCGCAACCATCATTTGCTGAGCGCCACACTCTGCAGCTTTTGCGACCTCATTCTGATCGCCATAGGGGTATTTGGTGGAGCCAATCTACTGGCCGCCAGCCCGATCGGCATGATATTGCTCACCTGGGGGGGCGTACTGTTTCTCGGCTGGTTTGGTGTGCGCTCCCTGCGCAGCGCGTGGTATGGGCAGGAGGGAGGACTGGCCGACGCTTCGCAACGGATGAAAGCCAGAAGTGTACTGGCCATGACGCTAGGGGTCACCTTGCTCAATCCCCATGTCTATCTCGATACCCTGATGCTGCTCGGCTCGCTGGGCAGTCAGGTGAGCGAGCACCTGCGTCCGGCCTTTGCGGCCGGTGCCATGCTCGCCTCGCTGGTGTGGTTCTACTCACTTGCGCTGGGAGCTGCAGCATTGGCGCCCTGGCTGGCGAGAGGGGGGGTACAGCGGGGGATCGATCTGCTGGTCGGCATCATCATGCTGAGTCTGGCGGGCAAGCTGGCGTTTGGAGGCTAGTCCGCCAGACCGTATCCATGGTGATGTCGGTGACGCTCATTGGCGGATAGCGAGGGGAGGCTCCGTGCTATTGAGTGTCAAACACCAGTCCGTTCTACGGACTGGTGTTTTTACAGCTTCTCGATACAGAGGCTATACCCGGAACTGGGAGAGCAGGCGCTGTTGCAGCAGGCTGGCCTGATGGAGAGAGGAGGCCAGCAACAGGCACTCCTGCGCCTCCTGTTCGCCGCTTCTGGCCTGCAGGCTGATCCCCGAGACCTTGTCGGAGGAGTGGCTGAGGGTGTGTGACAGTTGCCCGGTGGCCACGGCCACCTGCTGCACCATATCGGCCAGCTGGTCGATGGCCCCTTCCACCTTGAACAGGATCTGCTTGGTGTTCTCGGAGTCTTGCATGCCAGACTCCACCGTCTTGAGGTTGCGCTGCATCATCAGATAGGCGCTCTCGGTCTGCTGCTGGATGCTGCTGATCACCAGGCTAATTTCGGCGCTTGAGGCCGCTGTGCGATTGGCCAGGGTGCGCACCTCGTCAGCGACCACCGCAAAACCACGCCCCATCTCCCCCGCGCGGGCTGCTTCGATAGCCGCATTGAGGGCCAGCAGGTTGGTCTGCTCCGAAATGCCGCTGATGGTGGAGATGATCTGGCCAATCTGGCCCGCCTGCTCCTTGAGGGCGTTGATGGCGACGGCGCACTCGCCCACTTCCTGCACCACCCGCTGCATGCCCGCGCTGGCCGAGGCAACGTACTGGCTGCTCTCGGTGGTTAGCTGGCGCACCTCATTGGCATTGTGGGCCGCCATGCTGCAGTTGTCCGATATGGTGGTCGCTACCTGTACCATCTGTTCGCTGTCGTGGTGCAGGGCCAGCGCATGTTCGGCAGTCTGGCGGCTGCTCTGGCTGATCGCCTCCACCCGGTTGACCGAGGTGTGGACGTGCTCGCTGATGTGCCGATTATTGTCCATGGTGGAGCTGATCATCTTCTGCAATTTCTCGATGAAGCGATCCACGCTGTTGGCAAGCGAACCTATCTCGTCATCCCGTTGCAGGTTGATGCGGGCGTTGAGATCTCCCTCGCCGGCGGCGATATCCTGCATCCGTTTATCCACCTGCAGCAGCGGGGTGACCAGCTTGCGGGTCAGCCAGAAGCCGCAGAGGGTGACCATGATCAGGCTCAGCAACAGGCCGCCCAGCAGCAGGGAGCGAGTCTGGCTGATGATGCCGTTGAGTTGGACGACCTGATCCTCGACGGTGGCATCACCGCTCGCCTCGATGGCAACCAGTTGTTGTTTCAGCTGGTCGGCACTGGCCTCATAGAGAGCCTGCTGGGCCTGATAGTTGCCGAGCGCCTCGATCCACTGCCCCATCAATTGCTGATGTCGGGTCAGCAGGGCGCGATACTCTGCGGACAGTGTCTTGCCAGCAAATTCCCCGGAGCCCTCGATATCGAACAGTCCGGTGCCGAGCATGCTGTCGATCGCTCCGTGGTAGAAATCGGTCGCCTCTTTCAGCTCGGCCTTGATCGCCGCCGTGACCCCCTGTCTGCGCATCTTCTCCAGCGCATAGAGCTGGCGCAAAAAGCCGATGTTGGACTCCATCCCCCCGTCGGCCGCTTCCCAGCGGGTAGAGAGGCCACTGTTCCAGCTGATGGTCTGGTCGGGGGATTGGGTCAGCGTCTCTACCGCCCCATCGCCGATCTCCTCCAGCTGCGTCGAGAGACGGGCCATCAGGTCGGCGTTATGATGCAGGGCCTGATCCGCCTCTGTGTAGGCGTGATAGAGCGTCAACAGCTTCTCTTGTTGCTGTTGATAGGCCTGCTTCTGTTGCTCCATGGACGAAAGGGCTGCGCCATCAATGAGCTGCCCCTGACTGACCCGAGCCAGTGCCTCATCGGTTGCCGCTTTGGCGGCATCAAGCTCGGCACGATTGAGCGGGGTGCCGTTTTGCATCTTCTGAATCTGTAACTGTTGATTGCCCAGTTCGATGGAGCCCTCCATGGCCCCGTCAGCGGTCTGCCAGGCGCTTCCCAACACATAGGCGAGCAGATCGGCAAGCCGCTGGCTGCCATACCAGCCCACGGCTCCCATCCCCAGCGTGCAGCCGAGCAAGATGGCAAGACCCAGATTGGCGGTGGTAACAATTTTCATATGATGGCCTTCCTTGGTATCTGCATTGCATCAATTTCGGTTCCGAACGAGTTTAGTGTAGTGTTCATGCCCGTTCGGAGTCCGGCCCGGTGCAGAAACATCCCGTACACTCCGGCTGAACCAGATCAAGCATGGTAGCCAATTGGCGAAAAAGCTTTCTGGCTACTCTGAGGTTGCCGCCATATGCTGGATACTTATCCAGTTATTCTTTATGCTATGAGCCAATTTACGAATAGCTGTATTGGTGAGGAGAGAGCCGTGATTGGTCGCTTGAGAGGCATTGTCATTGAGAAGCAGCCCCCCGAGGTCCTGCTGGAAGTGGGTGGGGTTGGCTATGAGGTGCAGATGCCGATGAGCTGCTTCTATGATTTGCCGGAGATCGGCAGGGAAGCGACCATCCATACTCACTTTGTGGTGCGGGAAGATGCCCAACTGCTCTATGGTTTCAACCACAAACAGGAGCGGGCGCTGTTTCGCGAGCTGATCAAGACCAATGGGGTTGGCCCCAAACTGGCACTGGCTATTCTCTCCGGTATGACCGCTACCCAGTTTGTGCTGAGTGTCGAACGTGAAGAGATAAGCTCCCTGGTCAAACTGCCGGGGGTCGGCAAAAAGACCGCCGAGCGGCTGGTAGTCGAGATGAAGGATCGTCTAAAGGGCTGGGTCAGCCATGATCTCTTCTCCCCCGCCATGGTCACATTGCCAGCCAGTGAGCCTGAATTGCGGGCGCCGGGTGTGACCGAAGAGGCAGCCAGTGCGCTGGTTGCCCTTGGTTACAAGCCGCAACAGGCGAGCCAGATTGTCAGCAAGATCGCCAAAGAGGGTATGTCGGTGGAAGATATCATCCGTGAATCTCTTCGTAGCCTTGTGTGAGGTAGTTGATGATTGAAGCAGACCGCCTCATCTCGGCCAGTGCCGCCCGTGAGGATGACATTATTGATCGGGCCATCCGCCCCAAGAAGCTGGCTGACTACACCGGTCAGGATACCGTCTGCGAACAGATGGAGATCTTTATCGAAGCGGCGCGTCAGCGGGGTGAAGCGCTTGATCACCTGCTGATCTTCGGCCCGCCCGGTCTGGGCAAGACCACCCTCGCCAACATCGTCGCCAACGAGATGGGGGTCAATATCAAGACCACTTCCGGCCCGGTGCTGGAGAAAGCGGGTGATCTGGCTGCATTGCTCACCAACCTTGAACCGAACGATGTATTGTTCATCGACGAGATCCACCGTCTCAGCCCGGTGGTGGAGGAGGTGCTCTATCCGGCAATGGAGGATTACCAGCTCGACATCATGATCGGAGAGGGGCCAGCGGCTCGCTCCATCAAGCTGGATTTGCCCCCCTTCACCCTGATCGGCGCAACCACCCGGGCTGGTTCACTCACCAGCCCGCTGCGGGATCGCTTCGGTATCGTCCAGCGTCTTGAGTTCTACAACGTCAAGGACTTGACCGATATTGTCTCCCGCAGCGCCCGTTGTCTGGGACTCGATATGACAGAGGATGGAGCCATCGAGGTCGCTCGTCGCTCCCGTGGTACTCCGCGGATTGCTAACCGCTTGTTAAGACGGGTGCGCGATTTTGCCCAGGTGAAATCCGATGGCCGCATCGATGGTCCCATCGCGGCTCGCGCCATGGATATGCTGGATGTCGATAACGAGGGGTTTGATTTTATGGACCGCAAGTTATTGTTGGCTGTGATAGACAAGTTTATGGGGGGGCCGGTGGGTCTCGATAATCTGGCCGCCGCGATCGGGGAAGAGAAAGATACTATCGAAGATGTGCTGGAGCCTTATCTGATCCAGCAAGGGTATCTGCAACGTACACCCAGAGGACGGATTGCGACCACACGAGCCTACGCTCATTTCGGTCTTCAGCGACCAGATGAGAAGTAAAAACAGTCGTTTGAACATGAAACCGCCGTCAAAGGCGGTTTTTTGTTATGCGGGCCAAAAAAAGCCCACGGCGGATGCGGTGGGCAAAGACAATTCAGGATGGATGTTCACAGACAGTGAGTGCGTCTGGACACAGACCGGAAAATAAACAGGTGAGCCGTCGCGAGCTCTCAGAGTCGGTTCAGTTGATAGAGCTGAACAAAGGAAAGCTTGTAGTAACGGATGGTTTTAGCAACAAACTTTTTCATCTTCGATTCCAATAGACAGGTTCAAATTGATGGTCGAATACGTACCGTGAACCCGGATTAACCGGCCTGTATCCAAGGGGATGCCCTCACTGCGAGGCGCATTGTAGGAGCTCGTATCGGCCCGGGCAAACAAGAAAAATTGCAACCTTCAAATTAGTTTATCTAATGTAGTGATTGATGAAATTGGTTCGCATGAGTATGCATTGTTTGTAGTTTTAAATTGAGTTTTCGAATCAGTTCGCCTGACCTGGATAACATGGAAAAAGGCGCGTCATCGACATTTTTCAAATTAAATGGGGTGGCCGGATGTTAAATTCTTAAATTGATTTAAATCAATATTTTACGCATTGTCATCTTTTGTGATCTGGCTCGCTTCAATAATCGTGAAATAGATTAAACATGGCTTTGAAAGCCATGTATGGCGGGTCCTTTTACATTGATTTCAATCAAATAAAGGTGATATAAAAACCCGGTCATAATGAGCGAGAATAAATTGAAGCTTATTGTTTTTTAATTGTTAAACATTAGCTTTGTTTGTGTTTTCGCGTTGCCTTGTTGTTAATATTGGTGGTTACTGAAAGTGTTTTGTTGTGATGCGTCTCAATGGGGCCCATTCGATAACCCCCAATGGAAGCTTTGTCCTTAAAACTTAAAATAGCCGTGCCAATAATCGGTGAGGAAACATCATGATTGCTGAGCATGTGGTAGACCTATCGCGGTTCCAGTTCGCTGCGACGGCCCTTTATCACTTTTTGTTTGTACCCCTGACGCTGGGAATGGCTTTTCTCCTGGCGATCATGGAATCCGTCTATGTGATGACCAACAACACCATCTACCGGGATATGACCAAATTCTGGGGTAAGTTGTTTGGTATCAACTTTGCCCTGGGGGTTACCACAGGCTTGGCCATGGAGTTCCAGTTCGGGACGAACTGGGCGTATTACTCCCATTATGTCGGCGATATCTTCGGGGCTCCGTTGGCCATTGAAGGGCTGATGGCCTTCTTCCTGGAGTCCACCTTCGTCGGTATGTTCTTCTTTGGTTGGGATCGTCTGAGCAAGCATCAGCATCTGGCTGCCACCTGGTTGATGGCACTGGGTACCAACCTCTCCGCCCTCTGGATCCTGGTTGCCAACGGCTGGATGCAAAACCCGGTCGGTGCCGAGTTCAACTTTGAATCCATGCGGATGGAGATGATGAGCTTCGCTGACGTGGTGCTCAACCCGGTTGCCCAGGTCAAGTTCGTCCACACTGTGGCGGCTGGCTATACCTGTGGCGCCATGTTTGTGCTGGGTATCTCCTCCTACTACCTGCTGAAGAATCGTGATGTGGCGTTTGCCCGTCGCTCCTTCGCCATTGCCGCCGCGTTCGGTATGGCTTCCATCGTGTCCGTGCTGATCCTCGGTGACGAATCCGGTTACGAGACCGGTGAAGTGCAGAAGGTTAAACTGGCCGCTATCGAAGCCGAATGGGAAACTGAACCTGCTCCGGCCGCCTTTACCCTGTTCGGTATTCCGAATCAGGAAGAGATGCGCACCGACTACGCCATCAAGATCCCTTATGCGCTTGGTATTATCGCGACCCGTTCTCTGGACGGTCAGGTCACCGGTCTGAAGGATCTGAAGAGCGAGCACGAACTGCGCGTTCGTAACGGTATGACCGCTTACGATCTGCTGACCAAGCTGCAATCCGGTGACAAGTCTGACGAGACCCGTGCTCGCTTCGACGAAGTGAAGCAGGATCTGGGCTACGGTCTGCTGCTCAAGCGCTACACCAGCAACGTGACCGATGCGACCGACGAGCAGATCAAGGCCGCTGTGGATGACTCCATCCCGCAGGTACTGCCGCTGTTCTTCGCCTTCCGCATCATGGTTGCCGTCGGCATGCTGATGCTGGTACTGATTGGTATGGCCTTCTATGACAGTGCCCGTCACCAGATCGGCAAGCGCAAGTGGCTGCTCAAGGCTCTGCTGTGGGGTATCCCGTTGCCGTGGATCGCGATCGAAGCTGGCTGGTTTGTTGCTGAATATGGTCGCCAACCGTGGACCATTGCAGAGGTGTTGCCGACTTCCCTCTCTGCATCCAATTTGCCTGCAGCCGAGATCTGGTTCTCTCTGATCGGTATCTGCCTGTTCTATACCGTACTTCTGGTTATCGAGATGTACCTGATGTTCAAGTATGCCCGTCTTGGCCCCAGCAGCCTGAAGACTGGCAAGTATCACTTTGAACAGATCAAGGCATAAGGAGAGCGACCATGTTTGATTACGAAACTCTGCGTGTCATCTGGTGGGCTCTGGTCGGCGTACTGCTGATCGGTTTTGCCATCACTGACGGCTTCGACATGGGGGTAGGCGCACTGCTCCCGTTCGTCGGCAAGAAAGATGTCGAGCGCCGCGTGATGCTCAACACCATGGGGCCGCACTGGGAAGGTAACCAGGTTTGGCTGGTCACTGCCGGTGGTGCCTTGTTCGCCGCCTGGCCGATGGTGTATGCCGCGACCTTCTCCGGCTTCTACATCGCGATGATCCTGACGCTGATGGCGCTGTTCCTGCGTCCGGTCGGTTTCAAGTACCGCTCGCTGCGTGCTGATGCCAAATGGCGCAGCAACTGGGACTGGGCCTTGTTCGCCGGTAGCGCCGTACCGCCCATCGTCTTTGGTGTGGCCTTTGGCAACCTGTTGCAAGGCGTTCCATTCGAGTTTAACCAGTTCATGATGTTGACCTATCACGGCAACTTCTTTGGCCTGCTGAACCCGTTCGGCATTCTGGCTGGTCTTGTGAGCCTGTTCATGCTGCTCACCCAGGGTGCAACCTGGTTGATGATGAAGACCGATGGTGAAGTGCTGGCGCGTTCCCGCACTGCCGCCATGATCTGCTCACTGGTGACCCTGGTGCTGTTTGCTGCCGCGGGTTGGTGGGTAAGCGGTATGGAAGGGTATGTCATCGTCAAGGCTGCCGCGACTGACGCAGTATCCAACCCGATGAACAAGGAAGTTGTCCTGCAGGCTGGCGCCTGGATGAACAACTACACCCTCTATCCGTGGATGGTGGCTGCCCCTGTACTGGGTCTTGCCATGAGCCTGCTGACTGCGCTGTTTGCCCGTATGAACATCGGCTGGCTGGCGTTTACCAGCTCCTCGCTGGCGATTGCCGGGGTCATCCTCACTGCCGGTTTCTCCATGTTCCCGTTTGTGATGCCCTCAAGCCTTGAGCCGTCACTGAGCCTGACCATGTGGGATGCTACCGCCTCCTTCAACACCTTGCAGGTGATGACCGTGGCTGCAGCAGTCTTCGTACCGATTGTGCTGGGTTACACCATCTGGACTTACATCAAGATGTTTGGCCGGGTAACCAACAAGCACATCGAAGATAACCAACAATCTCTCTATTAAGAGGTGCGCTGACAATGTGGTATTTCACCTGGATCCTGGGGCTGTTGCTGGCCTGTGCATTTGGCATCATCAATGCGCTGTGGCTGGAACACACCGAGAACATGGATCGTCAGATCGATGAAAACAAGTGATCGACTCGCCAGGCTCGCCGCTCCACTGGAGCGGCAGCCGTGGCAGGGGTTGATGTTACTCGCGGCGGCCTTGTTGGCCGTCGCTATTTTACAGGCCCCCAATCTGATCGCGGCCAACACCAGCGAGCATGGTCTCTGGCTTGCTCCCTGGCTGATGTGGGCCGTCTGTTGTGGCGTACTTAACGGGCTTGGCTTTCATCTGAAAAGCCTGCCCGGACGTGTGCTGTTCAATCCCTGGCTCGCCTGGCCCAGTTTGTTGTATGGCCTCTGGCTGACACATTCATATTTCCTTTCATAAAAAACGGGGGGAGGCAGGATTTCCCTGCCTCCCCCTGCTTCTTTCCTATTCAGCCCTGCGCTATGATAGCCCCCCATCTGACTGTCGAATGGATCACAGATTGTTATGGGGGAAGTCTTTGAGTTTCCGGTGCGTGTCTACTACGAAGACACCGACGCCGGGGGCATCGTCTACAACGCCAATTATCTCAAGTTTATGGAACGTGCTCGCACCGAGTTTCTTCGTGCCAAAGGGGTCGAACAGGACGTCTGGCTGCAGGAGGGATATGCCTTCGTGGTGAGCCGAACTGAGATCGATTTCCGCTCGGCGGCCCGTTTTAATGAACTATTGAATGTATTAACGCAAGTGATTGAAGTGAAACGCGCATCCCTGCGTTTTTCGCAGCAGATCCTGGCGGCTGATGGACGACTCGTCACCCAGGCTTTGGTACAGATAGCCTGTGTGAGTCGTCCGCAAATGAAACCTGTAGCTATACCTGAAAAAATCAAGGGAGTGCTGTTAAGTGCACGCTGAAATTTCGTTTATTGGCCTGTTTTGGCAAGCCAGCCTGTTGGTAAAACTGGTCATGATCACCCTGATGAGCATGTCTATTGTCTCCTGGGCGCTGATTATCCAGCGTTCCAAGGCGATCAAGGCGGCCAATCTCGCATCGGAACAGTTTGAAGATCGCTTCTGGTCAGGGGTCGATCTCAATCGCCTCTATCAGGAGTCCTCTTCCCGCCGCGATGACATCGAAGGCATGGAAGATATCTTCTACTCCGGCTTCAAGGAGTATGCTCGCTTGCTCAAGGCCGGTGCCCGTGGTCAGGATGCGGTGATGGATGGTACCTACCGCGCCATGCGCGTCTCCCTCTCCCGCGCGGTAGATGATCTGGAATCCAACCTGCCGGTGCTGGCGACCATCGGCTCCATCAGCCCCTATATCGGTCTGTTCGGTACCGTATGGGGGATCATGAACGCCTTTATCGCCCTGGGTCAGGTGCAGCAGGCCACCCTGCAGATGGTGGCACCGGGTATCGCGGAAGCGCTGATTGCGACCGCCATGGGTCTGTTTGCCGCTATCCCGGCGGTAATCTTCTACAACCGCTTCTCCAACAAGGTCGAGCGGCTGGAGAACGCCTACGCCAACTTCATGGACGAGTTCACCACCATTCTGAACCGTCAAATTGCTCAGCAGCAGGGTGATCAGTAATGCAAACCTATCAGCGGATCCGGCGCAAGAAGGTGGCCGAGATCAACGTGGTTCCCTATATCGACGTCATGCTGGTGCTGCTTATCATCTTTATGGCGGTCACGCCGGTGATCACGCAAGGGGTCAAGGTGGATCTGCCGCAGGCTGAGTCCGAGCAGTTGCCGGAAGATGCCAAGCCGCCCTTCATCGTAAGCGTCAATACCGAAGGCGAGTATGTCATCAAGGCTGGCGAAGCCGATGACGAGCCGGTGCCAAGTGGCACGCCAGAGGCGATGCAGCAATACATCACCGAAAAAGCCATGGGCTATCTGGCGATCAACCAGAATGCCCCCGTGGTGGTCGCGGGTGACAAGGCCGTGCGCTACGAAGAGGTGATCCTGTTGATGGTGGCCCTCAAGAATGCGGGTGTGCCTCAGGTTGGCCTGATGACAGATCCGGTGAACTAACGGAGATGGATGTGAAGCGTGGTATTTCCGGTTATCTCATCGCGTCGTTTCTGCTGCACCTGATCATCGGCATCATCCTGTTTGTCGGGCTCGATTTCAGCAAACCGAAACGACCCGAATCGAAGGGGCAGATCGTCAATGCCGTCATGCTTGATGAGAACTTCCTCAACGAGCAGGCCAAGCAGATCCAGCAGCAGAAAGCTCAGCCCAAGCCGCAGAAGGTAGAGAAAGAGAAGGATAAGGAAGATACGGATCTTGCCAAACGCGAACTAGCCCAGCAGCAGGAACGGCTGCGTATTGCCGAGGCCAAGCGGAAAGAAGCAGAAGAGGCGACCCGCAAGGCCGAGGCTGAGAAGCAGAAAAAAGTTGCCGAGCAGAAGCGGGCGGAAGAGAAGGCGCAGAAAGCCGAGGAGGCCCGCAAGCTGGAAGAGCAGAAGGCCAAGAAGGCGGAAGCCGAGCGCAAGGCTGCTGAAGAGGCCAAGGCACTGGCGCTGAAGAAAAAGAAAGAGCTCGAGAAAAAACAGGCGGAAGAGAAGGCTAAAGCCGAGGAGGCCAAAGCCAAGAAAGCGGAAGCTGACAAGAAGGCCAAGGCTGAGGCAGAGAAGAAAGCCAAGGCAGAGGCTGAGAAAAAAGCCAAAGCCGAGGCTGAGAAGAAGGCCAAGGAAGAGGCAGCCAAAAAGGCAAAAGCTGACGCAGAGAAGAAAGCCAAGGCTGAAGCCGAGAAGCAGGCCAAGATCGCGGCAGAACGCAAACGCAAAGCGGCCGAGGAGGCCAGACTGCAAAAAGAGATGGAAGCCATGATGCAGCAGCAGCTGGCGGCTGAAGCCAATGCCCGCAGCCAGGCTGCCTCTGCAGCGGCACAAGGTGAGGTCGACAAGTATGCGGCGCTCATCAAGGCCACTGTTGAGCGGTATATGATTTTGGATCCCACCATGCGGGGCAAAACATGTACTATCGGCGTACGTCTTGCGAGCAGTGGCTTTGTCATATCGGTAGATAACGGCCAGGGTGACCCGGCGGTCTGTCGTTCGGGTAAGGCGGCTGTCTTGAAAGCCAATCAACTGCCAGTGCCCAAGGATCCTGCGGCATTCGAGATGTTGAAGGAATTTAACCTGAAGTTAGAACCGAGTATCTAAGCGTGATAAAACGAGGTTGCTTGCCTCCGGTTGGCAACCTCTCGCCGAGAAAGGAATTTAACCTCTCATCTTTATTGGAACCGAGTATTTAAGCCATGATCAGAAAAGTATTTTTTGCTTTGGTTGGCTGTTTGTTGCTGGGCCAGAGTGCCCAGGCGGCCCTGGACATCGTCATCACCGGCGGTATTGATAGCGCACGCCCCATCGCCGTCGCCCCCTTCAAGTGGGAAGGCAACGGGCAGTTGCCGCAGGACATCGCGGAAGTGGTCTCCAACGACCTGATGCGCAGTGGCAAATTCAAGCCGCTGGCCCGTGGCCAGATGCCGCAGACTCCGAGCAGCAGCAGCGAGATCAACTTCGCACCCTGGGCCGCTCAAGGGGTTGAGGCCGTAGTCGTCGGTTCCATCTCGGCGGTGGGTGACGGCACCTACAAGGTCAACTTCGAGCTGGTCGATGTGCTGAAGGGTCAGCTGGCCAAGGCACAAGGTGGCGAGAGCAACGGTTACATCCTGGATAGCCGCATGGCGACCATCCCGGGTGCCCAGATGCGCCAGTTTGCCCACCGTATCTCAGATATCGTCTATGAGCGTCTGACTGGCGAGCGCGGTGCCTTCCTGACCCGTCTGGCTTACGTCTCCGTACAGCAGGGTACCCAGTTCCCGTACCAGCTGCGTATTTCTGACTACGACGGTTACAACGAGAAGACTCTGCTGCGCTCTCGCGAGCCGTTGATGTCTCCGGCCTGGTCACCGGATGGCAGCAAGCTGGCCTACGTGAGCTTCGAGAACCAGAAGTCCGAAATCTATGTGCAGGATATCTACACCCAGCAGCGCAGCCTGATCACCAGTTTCCGTGGCATTAACGGGGCCCCTGAGTGGTCTCCGGATGGTCGTCGTCTGGCTATCGTTCTCTCCAAGGATGGCTCACCCAACCTCTATGTGGTTGATGTCGCTAGCAAGCAGCTGACCCGCGTCACAACCAGCCGTGTGATCGACACCGAACCCTCCTGGATGCCGGATGGGCAAAATTTGTTGTTCACCTCTGAACGTGGTGGCAAACCCCAGATTTATAGCGTAAATTTGGCGACTGGTATGACTCGCCGGATGACTTGGGAAGGTGAATCCAACCAGGGTGCATCCATCACTCCTGATGGCAAAATCATGGTGATGGTGACCCGTGTTCAGGGACAGTATCGTATTGCCCGTCAGGACATGGAAAACAATGCCCTGTTGGTCCTTACCCAGAGTGCTCTGGATGAGTCGCCAAGTGTGGCTCCCAATGGCAGCATGATCATTTATGCCACCATCTATCAGGGTCGTAAGAGTCTCGCGTTGGTGTCGACTGATGGTCGCTTCAAGGCTGTGCTTCCGACCAGTAGCGGTGAAATTCGTGCACCAGCTTGGTCGCCCTTCTTGAATTGATAAAAATCCAATTGTTTTTTGTTTTGTTATAAAGGTTTAAGGAAATAGCATGCAACTCAATAAACTGCTCAAGGGTTTGGCCATCGC
>NZ_JAAKNE010000031.1:0-40801 GCF_049170755.1 Aeromonas sp. 604176 | reverse complement strand
TATCGCGGCGTGGTGGCGCAGGTGCCGTTCGTCGATGTGGTCACCACCATGCTGGACGAGTCCATTCCCCTCACCACCGGGGAGTATGACGAGTGGGGCAACCCGAACCAGAAGCGCTACTACGACTACATGAAGAGCTACAGCCCCTACGATCAGGTCAAGGCGCAAGCCTACCCCAACCTGCTGGTCACCACCGGGCTGCACGACTCGCAAGTGCAGTATTGGGAGCCCGCCAAGTGGGTCGCCAAGCTGCGCGAACTGAAGACAGATGATAACAAGTTGTTACTGAACACCGACATGGACGCCGGCCACGGCGGCAAGTCGGGCCGCTTCAAAGCCTACGAGGATATCGCGCTGGAATACGCCTTTATCCTGGATCTGGCCACCCCGGCCAACTGATCCATTATGACCTCGGCCCTTGTCATTCAAGGGCCGCATAAGAATCCTCTCGCAGTTTTTCCCTCTTCCATTTCCCTCCATATCAAATTAATCTTCGGCAAGAAAATGAATGATCGAGGTCATGTTTCTCAAGATTAAACTCCGTGATTTTGCCATTTCGTTTGATTTATGTTGGGTGAATGTGCTTAATCGGAGTGCTTGCAACTTTTTATTTGGCCCCTCAGGGGCCAATTTATCTTCGACCGACAGGAGGTCGGTAGCCTCACCACAGGATGAGGGTGACCGCCGGAAAAGGGGGCAATCAACTCCCCCGCTTTCGCGCAACGAGAAGAGCGGGCAAGCCCGGCGCAGAACGGGATTGCCATCAATTTATCCGGGGATCGGATAAACAAAATCAAAGAAAAGGGAGAAAAAATGAAAGGATTAACTTTGGCATGCGCCCTGTCGGCGGCTCTGGTCGGTGTCTCATTCGGTGGTCCGGTACAAGCGCAGGAGCGCTTCGTGACCATAGGCACCGGCGGTCAGACCGGCGTCTACTATGTCGCTGGCCAGTCCATCTGCCGCTTCCTCAATCGCGGCGCCGCCGATCACCAGATCAAGTGCAACGCCCCGGCCAGTGGCGGTGGTGTTGCCAACGTCAACGGCATCCGCAGCGGTGAATTCAACTTCGGCATCATGCAATCCGACCACCAGTTCAAGGCTATGAAGGGGCTGCCACCGTTCCAGGCCGAAGGGGCCATGGACGATATGCGCGCCGTCTTCTCCCTGCAGAGCGAGGTGTTCACCATCCTGGCTCGCCGCGATGCCAAGATCGCCAGCTTCGACGACCTGAAAGGCAAGCGCGTCAACATCGGCAACCCGGGCTCCGGCCAGCGTGACACCATGGAAGAGATCATGGCGGTCAAAGGCTGGAAGAAGGGTGACTTCGGTCTGGTCTCCGAGCTGAAGCCGGCCGAACAGGCCTCCGCCCTCGGTGACAACAACATCGACGCCATGAGCTACTTCGTGGGTCACCCGAACGGGGCCATTCAGGAAGCCTCCACCACCACAGATGCGGTACTGGTACCTGTTACCGGCGCCGACATCGACAAGCTGCTGGCCGAGAAGAGCTACTACAGCAAGGCCGAGATCCCGGGCGGCATCTACAAGGGCAGCGACAAGCCGACCCCCTCCATCGGTGGCAAAGCGGTGCTCTCCACCAGCGCCAAAACCGATCCGGAAGTGGTCTATCAGCTGGTCAAGTCGGTGTTCGACAACCTGGATCGCTTCAAGCGCCTGCACCCTGCCTTTGCCGACCTGAAAGAGGCCGACATGATCAAGGTGGGTCTCTCTGCACCGCTGCATGAAGGGGCTGCCCGCTACTACAAAGAGCGCGGCTGGCTCTGATTGAAGGCCCCGGGGCCTTTGTCACTCTCTTCGACACCCGTCTGCCGCCTGATTGCGGGGGCGGGTGTCGCTCTTGTTGTACTCGTTGGCACAAGTTAACCCTATGCAAGATAAACAACTCTCTACCGAGGAACTGATCGCCCAGGATGTGGGCGCTCGCCTGCCGCTGGGCCCGCTGGGCTGGATCATCACCACGCTGGCACTGGCCTGGTCGCTGTTCCAGCTCTGGATCGCCTCGCCACTCCCCTTCATGGTGGGGTTTGGCGTACTCAATGACACCGAAACCCGCTCCATTCACCTCACCTTTGCCCTGTTGCTGGCTTTTCTGGTGTTCCCGGCGTTTCGCTCCTCGCCGCGGGATCGGGTCCCCCTCGGTGATATCGCCCTCGGTCTGATCGCCGCAGGCGCCGCGTCTTACCTGTTCGTGATGTATGAAGCGCTGGCGCTGCGTCCCGGCACCCTCACCACCGCCGATCTGGTGACCGCCTGCATCGGCATTCCGCTGCTGCTGGAAGCGGCGCGCCGCGCCCTGGGGCCAGCACTGGCGGTCATCGCCATCGTCTTTCTGATCTACAGCCTGGCGGGCCCCTGGATGCCGGGACTGCTTGCACATCGCGGGGTAGGTTTCACCGCGCTGGCCAACCACCAGTGGATCACCACCGAAGGGGTGTTCGGCATTGCCCTTGGCGTCTCCACCAGCTTCGTGTTCCTGTTCGTGCTGTTTGGCGCCCTGCTGGAGCGTGCCGGTGCCGGTCACTACTTTATCCAGCTCGCCTTCAGCCTGCTCGGTCACCTGCGCGGCGGCCCGGCCAAGGCAGCAGTGGTCGCCTCCGGCCTGACCGGTCTGATTTCCGGCTCGTCGATTGCCAACGTGGTGACCACCGGCACCTTCACCATCCCGATGATGAAGAAGGTGGGCTTCAGTTCAGAGAAAGCGGGGGCGGTGGAAGTGGCCTCCTCGGTCAACGGTCAGATCATGCCACCTGTGATGGGGGCTGCGGCTTTCCTGATGGTCGAATACGTGGGCATCCCCTATGTGGAGATCATCAAGCACGCCTTCCTGCCTGCCACCATCTCCTACATAGCGCTGCTCTACATCGTCCATCTGGAGGCCCTGAAACTGGGCATGCAGCCCATCGGCAACCATCAACCCAAACCCTGGCTGCGTCGCCTGACCGGTTTTGCCTTTGGCGCAGCCCTCATCAGCGGCCTGTCACTGGCGGTCTACTATGGCCTCGGCTGGCTCAAACCTGCTCTGGGTGACTACGCCCTGCCGGGGATCTCGGTACTGCTGGCTGCCGCCTATGTGGCCCTGCTGAAGATCGCTGCCAGCAATGAACCGCTGCCTGCTGAAGATCCCGACAAGCCGCTCACCGAGTTGCCCAACACCCGCGCCGTGCTGCTCTCCGGCCTGCACTTCCTGCTGCCGGTGGTGGTACTGGTGTGGTGCCTGATGGTGGAACGCCTCTCGCCGGGGCTGTCGGCCTTCTGGGGGACCGTGATGCTGGTGATCATCCTGCTGACCCAGCGCCCGCTGCTCAACTGGCTGCGCAAGGACGGCAAGCACGACTACGGCACCGTCGCTGACGGCGTGGTGGATCTGCGGGAAGGGCTGGTCGCCGGTGCCCGCAACATGATCGGTATCGGCATTGCCACCGCCACCGCGGGGATTATCGTGGGTGCGGTCTCCCAGACCGGGGTCGGTCTGGTGCTGGCGGATCTGGTGGAGTTCCTCTCCATGGGCAACCTGCTGCTGATGCTGCTGCTCACCGCCCTGTTGAGCCTGATCCTCGGCATGGGGCTGCCCACCACTGCCAACTACATAGTGGTGTCCAGCCTGCTGGCACCAGTGGTGGTGACGCTGGGGCAGCAAAACGGGCTGATCGTGCCGCTTATCGCAGTGCACCTGTTCGTATTCTACTTCGGCATCATGGCGGATGTGACGCCGCCGGTGGGACTGGCCTCCTTCGCGGCAGCGGCTGTCTCCAAGGGCGACCCCATCAAGACCGGGATCACGGCGTTTTACTACAGCCTGCGTACCGCAGCGCTGCCGTTCCTGTTTATCTTCAACACCGATCTGCTGCTGATCGACGTGGACTTCGCCCACGGGGTGCTGATCTTCATCGTGGCGACCATCGCCATGCTGATCTTCGCCGCCGCCACTCAGGGCTGGTTCCTGGTGAAGAGCCGCTGGTACGAGAGCGTGCTGCTGTTGCTGGTCGCCTTTACCCTGTTCCGCCCGGGTTTCTGGATGGACATGGTGCACGACCCCTATCGCGAGACCCCGCCTGCCCAGCTGGCCCAAACCATGGGTGAAGTGGAGGCGGAGAGCACCCTGCGGCTGCGGATCCTCGGTGAAGATGCAGTGGGCAAGCCACGCAAGTTCACCCTGCTGGTCGCCGTACCGGATGGGGCAAATGGCGAAGAGCGGCTGGCCAATCTGGGGCTGAGCCTCTATGAGCAGGATGGCAAGACGCTGATCGACAACGTCGCCTTTGGCAGCCCGGCCGCCACCATGGGGCTGGAGTTCGATCAGGAGATCCTCACCGTCAAGGCGCCCACCGATCGCTGGCGCAAGGAGTGGATGTGGATCCCGGGCTTCCTGCTGTTCGGGGTGATCGTCTGGCTGCAGCGTCGCCGCAGCGTCAAGGCCGGTTAATCCGCCAGGCAAATAAGACAGAGGGCCGCGATTGCGGCCCTCTTTTTATGGATATCGATCTCGCTGCAGCGGCGATCAGTGACCCGCCAGCTTCATATTCTCTACCAGCACCGAGCCGGTCTTGAGACTGGAGCGCTCATCCTCGTCACTACCCACCGCCACGATATGACTGAACATCTCGGTCAGATTGCCGGCGATGGTGATCTCCTCGACCGGATAGGCTATTTCGCCATTCTCGACCCAGAAACCGGCAGCGCCGCGGGAGTAGTCGCCATTGACGATATTGACCCCCTGCCCCATCAGCTCGGTCACCAGCAGACCGGTACCCATCTCTTTCAGCATGCCCTGAAAATCCTGGCCGGTATTGGAGACCTGCCAGTTGTGGATGCCACCGGCATGACCCGTAGTGGTCAGCCCCAGCTTGCGCGCAGAGTAGGAGGTAAGCAGCCAGCTCATCAGCTCGCCGTTACGGATGATATCCATGTCGCGGGTACGCACCCCTTCGCCATCGAACGGGGTACTGGCGAGCCCCCCCAGCAGGTGGGGGAACTCCTGAATGGTGAGCCACTCTGGCAGGATCTGCTTGCCCAATTTGTCGAGCAGGAAGCTCGACTTGCGATAGAGGTTGCCACCGCTGATGGCCATCACCAGATGGCCCCACAGGCCGGAGGCAGTATCGGGGTGGAACAGCACAGGGGCATGGCGGGTAGAAATCTTGCGGGCGCCGAGACGGGAGACGGTACGCTCCACCGCCTCGTCGGCGATGCGCTGCGCGCTCCAGAGCCCGTCGAGGGAACGGCTGGAGGAGTAGCCGTAATCCCGCTGCATGTCGCCATCCTGCTCGCCGATCAGCACGCAGCTAAGGGAGTTACGCGACGCCGCGTAGCCTTTGACGAAGCCGTGGCTGTTACCATAGACCTTGATGCCAAGATGGCTGGAGAAACCGGCACCGTCGGAGTGCTTGATACGGACATCGCGACCCAGAGCGAGTCGTTCGCACTCGATGGCCAGATCGATGCCGCGCTGGGGATCCAGCTCGATTTGGTGACACAGTTGCAGGTCGGGGGCATCCCAGGCCAGCAGCTCGGCGTCCGCCAGACCGGCGCAATCATCCGCCGAGGTGTGGCGGGCAATCTCGATGGCCGCTTCAACGGCGGCACGAATGGCGGGTTTGCTCAGATCGGTGGTCGAGGAAGATCCCTTGCAACCAGCGCGATAGACGGCGATGCCGAGGGCGCCATCCTTATTGAATTCAATGCTTTCCAGTTCACAACCCCGGGTGTTCACCGACAACCCGGTCTGCTTGCTGATGGAGACTTCGGCCAGCGAGGCGCCCAGTCCTTTGGCTATCTCCAGGGCTTCGGCAACCACGGCCTCGAGATGGGCTTGATCCTGGCGGATTTGGTCTTGCTGATCCATAACTCACATCTGTATGAAAGAAGGAAAGGGGGGTAAGCATATCAGACCCCTGCGCCCAGCGGGAGAAGCTGGTAACATATCCGCCAAACGTGAATGACAGGAATCAAGAGACCGATGAGTCAATATCAAGACGACAACGAGTTCGAAGACTGGGGCCCCAGCAAGAGCCAGCTCAAGCGCGATGCCGAAGCATTGCAGAAAATGGGGGAAGAGATCGTCTCCCTCAGCCACAGCGAGCTGGAAAAAATCCCGTTGGATGAAGAGCTTGCAGAAGCTGTCGAGCTGGGTCGCAAACTCAAGCCGAAGAAGGATGAGTCCTTCCGTCGCCATCTGCAGTTCATCGGCCGCCTGATGCGCAGCCGCGATATCGAGCCGATTGCCGAAGCGCTCTCCATCATCAAGAACCGTCACTCCACCGTGAATGCGCGCCTGCATCGCCTGGAGCAGTGGCGCGAGCGCCTGATCACCGAAGGTGACAGCGCCCTCAACGAGCTGATGTCCCAGTTCCACGAACTGGATCGCCAGAAGCTGCGCCAGCTGATCCGCTCCGCCAACAAGGAGCGGGAGCTGAACAAGCCGCCGGTCGCCTACCGCGAGATGTACCAGTATCTGCGCGGCGAGATCGAAGACCTGCTGTGATCCCCGAAACACGCCTCCCCTCGGGGAGGCGTGTTTATCTTGATGCCTTTTCCCCTACCCCCTCCCTGTGCGTTTAATATATCCACCACTCTGGTGTTCTTGGCATACATCCCTATCCGTTTTTCCCAGTAAAATCGGCACTAAAGAACCATTCAAAACTATGGCATTAACAATCTTGCATCATTTTGTTTGACATATTGAACAGCCTTGGCAGACTGGGGAGAGGATCCAGGCTGTCGCTGCCGAGGCTGACCGACGATTCGATTCTGCCACCCGGTAAGACGCGGGATCCCATGACCATACCTTGAGGCATGCCCTTGCCCAGCCGATGTGCAAGGGTCTGCCCAAGGTGCAGGATGAGACTTCAACGCCAGGGATAATCAGGGTGTTCTATGCCAAATTCCATACTCGTCACCAACCGTAAACCCGTCGTGCTGATGACCATGGGGGCCCAGCCCCGCAACGGCCACGCCTATCAGGTAATGACCCACAAATACATCATGCCGCTGGTCGAGATCAGTGGCTGTGTCCCGCTGCTGGTGCCCACCTGCTGTGGCACCGCCGATCTGGAGCAGTATCTGGATCTGGCTGACGGCATCTATCTGAGCGGCGCCGGCTCCAACATCGATCCGGCGCTTTACGGACAGGAGAACCTCACCCCGGAGAAACAGCAGGACAGGGATCGCGACCTGTTCGATCTGCCCCTCATTAAGGGAGCCCTCGCCCGTGGCTTGCCGATCCTCGGGATCTGTCGCGGCATGCAGGAGATCAACGTGGCACTGGGCGGCGATATCCACCAGAAGGTCTACACCGAACCGGGTTATGACGATCATCGGGAAGATGCCGACGATCCGGTCGACGAACAGTATGGGCCAAGCCATCAGATTGAGCTGCTGCCGGGCAGCTGGTTTGCCGAACTGATGGGGGCTGAACAGATACCGGTCAACTCCCTGCATGGACAGGGGCTAAACCGTCTTGGTGATGGCCTAGAGCCGCTGGCCCATGCCGAAGATGGACTGATCGAGGCCATCCATGCCCCTACCCTCTCCCCTTTCCTGCTGGCAGTACAGTGGCACCCGGAGTGGAAAGCCAGCGAGAATCCCCACTCCATCAAGATCTTCCAGGCCTTTGGTGACGCCTGCCGACGCCGTCAGAGAGATAATCGTTAACGCTTATTCACCAAATCCTCGCGCCTTGAGCTTGGGCAATCCGCCCCGCTCGGGGCGCAGGGTACGGCAAATATCCATCCCCTTGAGCCCACGCTGGATATGGTCAGGCGAATGGCCAAACACCATGCCGTTGCTGCGGTAGAGGTTGTTGTCATCCAGCTCGAACTTCTCGCCGCCGATCAGCAACTGCTCGCGGCCATTGACCGTATCACCCCGTTTGATGGGCACCTTCATATCGCTCAGCACCTCGCCGGTGGCACACCCCTCGCGCCAGCGCGCCTCGCTGGAGAAGGGGGTAATAGCTATTTCACGCCAGGAGCCATCCCGGAATTCGACCCGATACTTCTCGACCAGCAGATCGCAGCCAGCCAGTGGCAACAGGGCCATCAAACAGATGATTTTCTTTGAAAATTTCACTCAATCGCACTCCTTTGCCCGGTTCTGCACAGGATAAATAAATTGCTGCCCCAACGCACCATTTCCCCGTGCCGGAACGGCTATGCTGGAAATAAAACCATCACAAGGGGCCGTCATGTTCAGCGACAACCTCACTGCGCTACCCACACTGATATGGATCCGCGAACACCCGTTCTGGACCCTGCTCACACTCTCTCTGATGCTGCTCCACTTCTGGCGCCGCCCCGGGCAACGACGGGAGCTGCTCTCCGAGCTCAGCTTCGTGATGATAAGCACTGTCGTGATCCTGCTGATCCAGTTGGAAGGGGGCTGGTTCAAACTGCCGCTGCCCCATCAATTGCTGATCGAGATCTCCACCCTGCTGGCGGGCCTGATATTGGTAAAAGTGTGGGGGATACTGCTGTTCGAATTTCTTCTGCCCCTCTGCCAGATCAGCATCCCGCGGATCATCGCCGACATCGTCATCACCATCGGCTATATCGGCTGGGGTCTGTTTCGCCTCTACGCCTCCGGCATGGCGCTCGGGGAGATAGTCACCACCTCGGCGGTGATCACCGCGGTCATCGCCTTCGCCATGCAGGATACTTTGGGCAATCTGCTGGCCGGGGTCTCCATTCAGCTCGACAACTCCATCGCCATCGGGGACTGGCTGCAAGTGGACACCACCCAGGGCCGGGTAGTGGAGATCAACTGGCGTGCCACCACCATCGAGACCCGCAACTGGGAAACTGTGGTCATCCCCAACAGTCATCTGCTCAAACAGCGCTTCACCGTGCTCGGGCGTCGCCGTGGCGAGCCGCTGCAGTGGCGACGCTGGGTCTGGTTCGATCTGACCCTGGATACCCTGCCGACCCAGATCATCGCCCTGATCGAGAAATCCCTGCGAGAGACCAAGCTCCCCTGCGTCGCCAAGCATCCGCAACCGGATTGCCTGCTGATGAATGTCGAGGGGGGGATTGCCCGTTATGCGGTGCGCTACTGGCTGACCGATCTGGCTCGCGACGATCCGACCGACTCCATGGTACGCAGCCTGATCGATGCCGCCCTGCGTCGCAACGATCGCCGTCTTACCCCACCGATCTTCAATGTCTTTATGGCCAAGGAGAAGCAGCACCTGGATGCCCGCCACAAGCGCCACACCGCCGAACGAACCGATACCCTGCGCAAGCTGCCGCTGTTTGCCATGTTGCAGGAGGATGAGCTGATCAGACTGGCGGACCAGGTGAAGTTTGCCCCCTTCGTCAGCGGCGACATCATGCTGGAGCAGGGAGATGTCTCCAGCTGGCTGTTCGTGCTGGTCAAAGGGGAAGCCGAGATGGTGGTCAATGTCGAGGGGCGAGAGCTGAAGCTTGGTACGCTCAACGCGGGAGACTTTTTTGGCGAACTGAGCCTGCTCACCGGCGAGCCCAGCTCCTTCACGGTACGGGCGGTGGCCACCGTCGAAACCTATCGCATCAATCAGGCAATGTTTCAGGAGCTGGTGATGCAGCGTGAGGCGCTGGTCGAGCCCCTCTACCGGGTGCTGAGCGACCGCCAGCAGGAGCAGCGGGCGCTGCTGGAACGAGAGGCGGAGTCAATGAAACGGCCACCACAACAGCTTGATCTGCTTGATAAACTGATGAAGCTGTTCGGCGGCAGATGACGTAGCATGGCATCTTGTTGAGGACGTGAAGAGAGAACAGCAGCCATGTTACTGACAACCCTGGCCCTTGCCGCCAGCCTGCAATTTGATTGTCCTGCCACCATCGAGGCTCGCCAGCAGCTGCTGACCCCGCAGCAGGGCTGGCAGGCCGTGACCCGCAACGACAACGGCAAACCTGGCGAGCGCCTCACCCATCGGCTGGATCGTCTCTCCCTGTTTGACGGAAATCCCGATGAGCGGGTCCAGCTCAAACCGGATAATGGCGACAGCGACGAGATCCACTACTGGAGCCAGCTCGATGGCAGTCTGCGCCCGCTCTATCTGGTCTGCCGCTATCAGGACAGCGCCATCACCCTGCAGCAGGCGCTGCCCGTCGGCATCAGCTACTGCCGCGTCAACCAGCGCGATCGCTACACCCTGCTCGGCTTGGTTTGTCGCAAATAGCGGCGTAACCCCTTGCCATATATCGCGATTCGATGACAGCCATTACCGCCTGAGCCGGGCCACCCGCCAGCGCCATCAGAGCAGCAGCTCGGCCAGCTCCTCCAGTGCCGTCAGCTCCACGTCCGGCAACAGTTGCAGCTGTTGCCACGGTTGCTGCCGCTCGTTGAGCCAGGCGGCGCGAAAGCCGTGCAAACGAGCCCCCAGCACATCGGTCTCGGGATGATCCCCCACATGGAGGATCCGCTCTGCTGGCAGCTTGAGGGCACTGCGGGTCTGCTCAAACATATCCGGCGCCGGTTTCATTCTGGCGCCCGCCCCCGCCTTGCAGACAAGTGTGAAGTAGCGATCCAGCCCAGCCTGAACCAGATCCAGATTGCCGTTGGTGATCACCACCAGCGGGTAGCGTTCGGCTAGTCTGGCCAGCAGCTGATGAGTGGACTCGCTCACCTCGATCTTCGAGCGCTCTGCCAGAAACGCAGCAAACACCTGCTCCGCCTCGCGGCTGGCCTGCTGGTCGGCCATCCCCCCCTCAACCATGGCGGTACGGATGGTCTGCTGGCGCGCCAGGCTGACATCGTGGCGCAGCTCGGGCCGTGCCATCAACACGGCGCGTTTTAACTCCAGCCAGCGTGGCTTGTCGAGCATGGCGGTAGCCAGATATTCGCTGCGCAGATGGCTCAGCATCCACTGCTCGGCGCGCACGATGGCGGGGCCGTTGTCATAGAGGGTGTCATCGAGGTCAAACGAGATGGCAGCAATCGGCTGCCAGCGGCGATAGAAGTGCATGGACTCTCCTCTGCATCGCGGGCTCAGGGCCCGTTATTCATCGTCCCGCGCATCCGGGTCACGCTTGGCCCTGGGGTGGGCACTGTCGTAGACCTTGGCCAGATGCTGGAAGTCGAGGTGGGTATAGATCTGGGTGGTGGAGAGATCGGCATGCCCCAGCAGTTCCTGCACCGCCCGCAGATCGCCGGAGGACTCCAGCATATGGGTGGCAAAGCTGTGGCGCAGTTTGTGGGGATGGACATGGGCGTTGAGCGCCTGCTTGTTGCCCCAGCCATCGAGGCGGGCTTGCACCGAGCGGGCCGACAGCCGCTGCTTGCGGCTGGAGACAAACAGCGCCTCGCTCTCGTCCCCGGCCAGCAGCGGGCGCACCTTGAGCCACTTCTGCAGCCACTCGACCGCCATCCGGCCGATGGGCAGCACCCGCTCCCGCGAGCCCTTGCCGGTCACCTTGAGCTGGCGGTCGTCGAGCTTAAGATCCACCAGATTGATCCCCACCAGCTCGGCCAGACGCAGCCCTGAGGAGTACATCAGCTCCATGATGGCGCGATCCCGCACCGCCAGCGGATCCTGTTCATCGGTAATGTTGAGCAGCTGGTGCATCTCGTCCACATCGAGGTTTTTCGGCAGCGGCCGCCCCTGTTTGGGGGTGACGATGCCGCGAGCCGGATTGGCGGTCAGCCGACCCTGCCGCACCTGCCAGTCGCAAAAGCTGCGCAGGGCAGAAACCTTGGTGGAAAGGGAACGAGGAGCAAGGCCCGCCTTGTGCATCCGGGTCACCAGAGTGCGCACCTGACTCGCCTCGAGCCGACCCCAGTCAGCCAGACCCAGCGTTACCAGCTCGGCGGTCATCGCCTCCAGATGGGCTTGATAGTTATTGCGGGTATGAGGGCTGAGCTGACGCTCGACCCTCAGGTATTCGATAAAGGCCGCCAGCTCTTCCGCCAGTGCCGCGGGCAATGGCGGTGCGACGACGGGTGCTTTGGCAGGCCCCTTGGCGGGTGTTCTAGCCATGAGTCAACTCGGGCAGACGCAGTTGCAGCAGGCGCCCCAGTTGGCCCAGCAGCAGGGTGTCGTTGTGGGGAGTAAAGTGGCCGGGATCCGAGCTGGCGAAGGCCAGCACACCGAGATCGCCGAGCCGCATCAGGGCCACCGAGTTGACCAGCACATCGTGGCCAAACAGCGCCTGCTTCTCGCTCTGGCTCAGGCGGCCAAAGTAGTAATCCTGCCCCGGCAGACGCTGACCCAGCAGGGATTCGAGCTGCTTGCCCTGTGCCAGAAAGCGCTGCTCGGGCCCGCTCAGGGCAAACTTCTTGGGATTGAGCCAGAGCCGCAACCCGGTCAGGCGCAGCCGCTGTACAAAGGCCTTGCCCATCACGGCACTCACCTCGAACAGGGTCTGGCAACCGTACAGCTCGCCGTAGAGATCGGCATAGACCCGGAAGATCCGCTCGTTCTCGCTGGCGATCCCCATCAATTCGGTGATCTCCTGCTCCAGCTGTTCGATCCGCTCGCGCTGACGCTCCAGCTGGCGCTCGACCAGCGAGACCGACCCTTTGCGTTCATGGGGAATGCGGATCCGATCCAGCACGGCGGCATGGCGTTGGAAAAACTCGGGATAACGGGCCAGGTACTCCAGCACAGTGGCTTCATCCACCGATTGCTCCTGCCGTTTGAGTTCGCTCATAAATTGGTTGATCCATCAGAGAAATGGGGCTCGCTGCCCCGACATCATGGGCAAAGGGGGCCAACGCCCCCCGCACCTGAACCTTTATCGGCTAAACCTCTATCTGGCCGTCAAACACATGCTCGGCGGGGCCTGTCATATAGACCGGCTGGCCCGGCCCCTTCCAGGCGATGGTCAGCTTGCCGCCCGGCAGACTGACGGTGACCCGCTCCTTGAGCTTGCCCTGACTGATGCCAATCACCGCCGCCGCACAGGCGCCGGTACCGCAGGCGAGTGTCTCCCCCACCCCACGCTCGAACACCCGCAGCTTGATCTCGGTGGCGTTGACCATCTCCATGAAGCCGACGTTGACCCGCTCGGGAAAACGCTCGTGACGCTCCATGATGGCACCGAGCGTCTCGACGGGCGCATCGGCGACCGAAGGCACCTCGATGACGCAGTGGGGATTACCCATGGAGACCACGCCACACATCACGGTATGCTCCTGCGCCCGCAACAGATAGGTTTTCTCTGCCTTCTGGGCCCGGAACGGGATCTTGCCCGGCTCAAACTGGGGAACACCCATGTTGACCGTGACCTGATTCTCCCCCTCCAGCTGCAACACGATGCGACCCCGGGCGGTACTGACCGCGATGCGATCCCGGTTGATCAGCCCCTTGAGACGCACGAAACGGGCAAAACAGCGGGCGCCGTTGCCGCACTGCTCCACCTCGCTGCCATCGGCATTGAAAATGCGATAGTGAAAGTCGAGTTCAGGGTCATAGGGCGGCTCCACCAGCAGCAGCTGGTCAAAGCCGATCCCGAAGTGGCGATCTGCCAGCTTCTTGATGACGTCATTGCTGAAAAATACCTTCTGGGTGACGCCATCCACCACCATGAAGTCGTTGCCCAAGCCATGCATCTTGGAAAAATCTATCAACATCGTGCATTCCTGTGCTGTTAGGGCTGTAAAAATTCACCGAACCAAGGGTCGCTAAACGCCATGAAGTCGTTGTCCAAAGCCCCATGCATCCTGGAACAATCTGTCAACATCGTGCATTCCTGTGCTGTTAGGGCTGTAAAAACTCACCGTCAACCGTTATGAAATCATTGTCCCAGCCTGCGCCATCAGGGCAGCAGGTGCTCACCGCGCCAGAGATCGGCCAACTGCTCACGCTCGCGGATCAGGTGCGCCTTGGCACCATCCACCAGCACTTCGGCTGCGCGCGGACGGGTGTTGTAGTTGGATGACATGGTAAAGCCGTAGGCTCCGGCCGAACGCATCGCCAGCAGGGAGCCCTCGGCAATGGCCAGGGTGCGCTCCTTGCCGAGGAAGTCGCCGGTCTCGCACACCGGGCCCACCACGTCATAGAGCGCGGGAGCATGGCCGGCACGGCTATCCACCTCGATGATGTTCATCCAGGCGCCGTAGAGCGAAGGGCGCAGCATGTCGTTCATGCCGGCATCGATCAGCGCGAAGTTGCGGGTCTCGCCCGGCTTCAGGTACTCGACCCGGGTCAGCAGCACGCCGGCATTGGCGACGATGGCGCGGCCCGGCTCGAACAGCAGGGTCAGATCCCGGCCCGCCAGCTTCTGCTTCAGCGCTTCGGCGTACTCGGTCGGATGGGGCGGCTGCTCGGAACCGTAGTTGACCCCAAGGCCGCCCCCCACGTCCAGATGATGGATATGAATGCCTTCCGCTGCCAGACCGTCGATCAGCCGCAGCAACTTATCAGCCGCTTCCATAAAGGGATTCAATTCAGTGAGTTGCGAGCCGATATGGCAATCCACCCCGACGATCTCGATGTTCGCCATCGCGGCCGCCTTGCGATAGATGGCGGGCGCCAGCTCGATGGGAATGCCGAACTTGTTCTGCTTGAGGCCGGTGGATATATAGGGGTGAGTACCGGCATCGATATCCGGATTGACCCGCACCGAGACGCGAGCCTTCTTGCCCATGCTGCCCGCCACCCGATTGAGGCGCTCCAGCTCGGCTTCCGACTCCAGATTGAAGCAGAGGATCTCTTTATCCAGCGCGAGGCGCATCTCCGCTTCACTCTTGGCGACCCCGGAGAAGACCACTTTGGCCGGATCACCGCCCGCCGCCAGTACCCGCGACAGCTCGCCACCGGAGACGATGTCAAACCCCGAGCCCAGACGGGCCAGCAGGTTGAGCAGCGCCAGGTTAGAGTTGGCCTTCACCGCATAGCAGATCAGATGGGGAATATCGCCAGCGGCCTTGTCGAAGGCGTGCCAGTGGCGCTCGAGGGTCGCACGGGAGTAGACGTAAAGCGGGGTACCGTACTGCTCGGCAAGCTGTTGCAGCGAGGTTTGCTCGGCCTGAAGCTGGCCGTCGGCGTCGTAGTTAAAGTGATCCAAGGGGGCGGTTCCTTCCTAGAATGGGTGCGGCATTAGTGCGGCGCGGCCTCGGTGGCAGCCTCAGTGGTCGCAGGCGGCGCTGCTTGCGGTGTACTCTGGCTCTGTGGCTGCTCGGGGGGCGGCATATAGAGCGGCCCCTTCAGACCGCACGCGGCCAACCCGAGGGACAGAAGAGTGGCAAGCAGACACTTGGTGAACTGGGTGATCATAATGGTTCGCTGCGAAAAAATTTTTGGCCCTCTATAATCGCACTCACATTGTTAAAAGCAACAGGATAAACCGATGAAGGATCACGAGTATCACGCCCTGACCGACGCCTTTTTCCAATATGTGGAAGACACGCTCGACGAGGGGTATCCGGATATCGACTGCGAACGCAACGGTGGCGTATTGACCCTCTCTTTCGAGAACAAGACCAAGGTCATCATCAACAAGCAGGAGCCACTGCACCAGATTTGGGTCGCCACCCGCGAGAACGGCTTCCACTTCGAACTGCAGGGTGACACCTGGATCGACAACCGCTTCGGCCACGAGCTCAAGGCGCTGTTGAGCCAATCCTGCTCCGCCCAGGCGGGTGAAGAGGTGATGTTTCCATGATCGACCTGCACCCGCAGGGCGCCCGTCACGCGGTGATCTGGCTGCACGGGCTGGGTGATTCCGGCGCAGGTCTCGCCCCGCTGGTGGACGCGCTGGATCTGCCCGCCGAGCTGCCGGTGCGTCACCTGCTGCCGGATGCCCCCGAGCGCCCCATCACCATCAACATGGGCTACAAGATGCGCGGTTGGTACGACATCAAGAGCTTCGAGGATCCCGCCGAGCGGGCCGTGGAGTCCCATGTCCGTGAATCGGCCGACCAGATTGCCGCCCTGCTCGATCAGCTGGTGGCCGACGGGTTTTCCCCCGAGCATATCGTGCTGGCAGGTTTCTCTCAGGGCGGGGTGATTGCCTCCTTCACCGCGCTGCGCTATCAGACAACGCTGGCGGGCCTGCTCTGCATGTCCACCTATCTGGCAGCCCCAGACAAGCTGCTCGGCGAGATGAGCGAGGCTGCTCGCACACTGTCCATCTGCTACATGCACGGCATCTATGACGATGTGGTGAGCCTGTCGCTCGGTTGGGATGCCAAGAACCGGCTTGAAGCTGCCGGGCTCGCCCCCGAGTGGCACGAGTACCCAATGCGTCACGAGATCTGCCGTCCGCAGCTGGGCGACATTCGCAGCTGGCTGCTGGCCCGCCTCGGCGCCTGAGCAACCGCAAAAGCAAACGGCCTGCATCTGCAGGCCGTTTTTATGGCGACTTACCCTCGCGGGTCACCCGACATCACGAGTGGGTGACACCTGCTCACGCGGAGCTCCCTGGCTGCGATAGGGGATCACTGCCAGCTCGCTCCCCTGCTGCACTATCTCGTAGTACTGGGGCAGGTTGAAGTTGATGAACTGACCATCATCGCTGAACCGCTCGTGGTTGGAGGTGTAGAAGCGGTTGACCCCCGCCACCAGCTCATCCTTGTTGCCGGCAAAGTGCTGGTAGATCTCCACCCGGTTCGCCTCATCGAGGATGTAGATGTTGGTGCCCGCATCCCGGGTATCGAAGAAGAACTGCACCAACCCTTCGCTGGCGTAGGCATCGACTATGCTCGGCAGATGCTGGCTGTGGGTCTTGTCGAGCCGCAGCGGCAGGTGATCCAGCTTGTTGTGGGAGATGTGACGGTAAAAATCGATGGCGTTCTCCAGCTTCTTCACCGACACCCCGCGCCGCTCGAAGAAGATGCCGTACTTCTCGCGGCCAAGGGCCATGGTCTTGACTAGCTGCTGCTTGTCGCGGGCAAGGCGCAGATCGATACACTCCGCCACCAGCTTCTGGAAACGGGAGCGCACCAGAGATCGGAAGTGCTGGCTATAGCAGAACACCTCGATCATCTCGGGGGCGGCGGCATCCTGATGCATCTTGCCGAGGATGGTGGTGAGGGCATCGACCACAGCTTCATCCCCCTGGAAGTGCAGGGTACGGATCTCGCTCCAGGAGTTGCGGTAGACCAGATCTACAGATCCCACCAGACACTCCTGATTGCGACCAAACGAGAAGACATCCACGGTGTTGGCGTCAAATTCGATCACCTGACCGACCCAGTGGCTGGTCGGGTCCATCTCCAGGTTGAGGAAGATGGAGAGCTGACGGATCTCGCACGGCCGACTGAGCGCCAGGTTGGTGGCCAGCGGGTACTTCTCGGGGAAGCAGCCGGAGAGATCGCGGCAGAACTGGTGCAGATTGTCGATGTGCAGATCCGAGCCCTGATTGAACAGGTGCACCCGCGACTGGGGGGTCAGCAGATCGTTGAAGTAGGCCCAGGAGACCAGCTTGCTGATGTAGCCGTTGAACTCGAGCGGCGCGCGACCAATGATGTCCACCGGCTCCAGCGAATGTTTGTATAGATACCAACCGGCGCGGTTGAGGCGACCGTGGGGCACCTGCACGAAGCTGAGATCCGGCTCGCTCAGATCTGGCGCTATCTTGAGGTTCACCCGCTGCACCTTGCCCGGCAGGCTCTCGAACGCGGCGTATAGTTTACGCGACAGGATGCCGATATCTTCCGGGTTGATCGACTCGCTGATGTTGTTGCGGCGGGCGAACTGGATCAGGTTGCGGTAGCTCTGCATCAGGGCTTCCAGCAGCTCGGCGTGAGCGATCTTCACCTCCTCGACCTTCCACTCGTGGCGATGATCGAGGTGGTACAGTTTATCCTGGCTCCAACCCCAGTAGGAGACCAGTTGGCTCATCTGCTCGCGGCGCCACTCGGGGGAGTGATCATCCTTGGGATGGCTGAGACCGTCGCACACCTTGAGGTAGAAGCAGCGGCGCACCAGATCGAGCCGCGCCATGTCGCCGATGGACTTGAGGTAGTTGGTCACCTTGTCCAGCATCAGACAATAGTTGTCGAGCCGGTAGTGCATCCCCTCGTTGTGCTGGAACCAGTCGCGACCAATCATCGACAGCAGGCGGGTGTTGGGATACTCGTGGGAGTAGGCTTCCATCAGCACCGACTTGAGCACCGCCTTGTAGGGAGAGTCGATCCCCTTATAGAGCTGCCACAGGGCGGAGCCGAAATACTCTTCGGCCGGAATACGGTCAAAACTGCCGAGATCGAGCCAGTCGTCCTGCTTGAGCTTGCCGCTCTCGAACAGCTCGTTCACATACGCATCGTAGTGATCATCACACTCGGTGGGCACCAGATACCAGATCAAGCGTTTGCCCGCGATACGCATGGCACTGCGGTAGAACTCGTCGAGCAGCAGCAGGTGCTGGGCACTGCCGCAGCTCTCCCCCTGCATCTGGGCATCGTTGGTCTGGCGGAACTTGTCTTCCGGGATCAGGAAGAAGTTGAGATCGACCCCGCGCTGTTCGGCCCACTTGGAGAGTTGCTGGCACTTCAGCTCCAGCAGATCGAGCCGCTCCTGCGACAAACCGGCCACGTGGCAGACCCAGATATCGAGATCGGAGTGACAGCATTGACCGATGGAGGAGGTGCTGCCCATGGAGTAGAGCCCCTGAATGGCCCGATCATGGGTGGCAAGGCCGCTCTGACAGTTGGCGTTGCGGCAGAGGTCATCGATAAAGGCTTGCTGCTCGGCGGTGGCGCTGAAGCTCCAGATGCCATGAGGGACATCACCGGAGACATAACCGGGCAGCAGGGGATGATTGAAGTGCAGCATGACAGGCAGCAGTTGGAATACCTGCTGCCCATAGCGACTCATGAGGCCTAACGCCCGCTGCGTCTTGAGACGGGTAATGTCGTCATAACGCGCAACCAGCGTATCGATGTGTTCCTGCAATGCCCTGCCTATCACCTAAGTGAAAATGACGCACCAAAAGGGGGATACGTCAAAAAAGTGTGATCATGTTAACAATGCAAACAGCGGTGGTAAACAAGCCTTCAGCTAAACGCCAGATTATTTCTGGTATGACCACATCAAGTATCAGGGGAAATCATTAAATTCCAATACATTCAATGAATTAATCAACACCCCTTGCTTAATGAAAATCATTTTCAGCATGCATTTTTGAGCTTGGCCCCGCTTTTGCCGGCTCCGCCATGAAAGCCCGGGCAAAGGGTGGTAATATCGATTTCCTTCTAAAAATGAAACAACTGATTGATATGGCAGCCCGAACCCTGAAAATTGCCACTCGCAAGAGCCCTCTGGCCCTGTGGCAGGCCAACTTTGTCAAAGACCGGCTCGAAGCCCTGCACCCGCAGTTGCAGGTCGAACTGGTGCCCATGAGCACTCAGGGTGACAAGATCCTCGATACCCCGCTGGCCAAGGTCGGTGGCAAGGGGTTGTTCGTCAAGGAGCTGGAGACCGCCATGCTGGAAGGGCGGGCCGATATCGCCGTTCACTCCATGAAAGACGTGCCGGTGGAGTTCCCCGAGGGACTTGGTCTGCACACTATCTGCGAGCGGGAAGATCCCCGCGACGCCTTCGTTTCCAACCGTTTCAAGGCTATTGCCGAACTGCCGCAAGGGGCCGTGGTCGGCACCTCCAGCCTGCGCCGCCAGTGCCAGCTGCGCGCCGCCCGCCCGGATCTGGTGATCCGCGACCTGCGTGGCAACGTCAACACTCGCCTCGCCAAGCTGGATGCGGGTGAGTACGATGCCATCATCCTCGCCGCCGCCGGTCTGAAACGACTGGAGATGGCGCACCGCATCACCGCCTTTATCGAGCCGGAGCAGAGCCTGCCGGCCAACGGTCAGGGGGCTGTCGGCATCGAATGCCGTCTCGACGATCACGAGCTGCACGCCCTGCTGGCGCCGCTGGAACACGCCGAGACCCGCGCCCGGGTGCTGACCGAACGCGCCATGAACCGCGCCCTGCAAGGGGGATGTCAGGTCCCCATCGGTGCCTACGCACTGGTCGAAGGCGAGCAGATCTGGCTGCGTGGTCTGGTGGGTAGCCCGGATGGCAGCCAGGTGATCCGCGACGAGATCCGCGGCCCACTGGCCGATGGTGAGGCCCTCGGCGAGCAACTGGCCCAGCGCCTGCTGGCCGCCGGTGCCGACGAGATCCTCGCCGAGGTCTACCGCACATGATCCCGCTGGTGGTGCGTCCGGCCGCCCAGGCCGCCGAGCTGGTGCAGTTGCTGCGCCAGCACGGCCATGCACCACTCTGCTGCCCGCTGCTGGAAACCGTGGCGGGCAGCGAACTCCCTCTCCTGCCCGACCTGCTGCGCAGTGCTGACGCGGTTATCGCCGTCAGCATCCATGCCGTTCATTTTGCACACGATTTTCTGTTGCAAACTGGTCAGACCTGGCCACATATTGAGTACTTTGCGGTGGGTCAGGCCAGCGCAGATGCGTTTGACGCCATCGGCATCACGGCAAGCTGCCCGGATGACCCGCGCAGCGAAGGGCTGCTGGCCCTGCCCGCCCTGCAGCAGGTAGCAGGCAAACGGGTGCTGATCCTGCGCGGCAATGGCGGGCGGGATCTCATCGCCAGCACACTGGCCTCACGCGGTGCTCTGGTGCACTATTGTGCGGCCTATGAGCGCCACTACCCCGAGCTAGACGGGGACAGATTGACCCGCCACTGGCAGGCAGCGGGGCTGGACAGCCTGCTCATTACCAGTGGTGAACTGCTGCAACGGCTGCTGGAGCTGGTTCCCGACCACCAGCGGCCCTGGCTTTTTGACCGCCTGCTGGTGGTCCCCAGCCCGCGCGTGGCCGAGATGGCCAGTGCTGCGGGCTTTATCCATATCACGATTGCCCAAGGTGCATCCAACCAGGCCCTGACGGCCGCACTGGAACTGAGGAAGATGGAATGACAGAACAACAAGAATCCCAGGTAAAACCCCAGCCGACCGCTGCGGTCAATGGCAGCAAGAGCCGCTCCGGTGCCGTACTGGGAGGGGTCGCCATCCTGCTGGCCCTTGGCCTGACCGGCGGTCTCTATCTGCACGGTCACAAGAATGCCGTGGCCCAGCAAGCCGAACTGGCCCAGCTCAAGCAGCAGCTGGCGAGCGCCCTGAGCAAGATCGACCAGACCAGCAGCAAGGATGCCGAGCAGCTGGCCGCGCTGGATCAAACCCAGCAGCGGCTGCAAGGGGAGATGCAGGGTCTGCAGAACCGGGTACTGGATCTCAACGATAAACGCCCCAACGACTGGATGCTGGCCGAATCCGAGTATCTGGTTCGGATGGCGGGTCGCAAACTGTGGCTGGAGCATGACCTCGTCTCCGCCATCACATTGCTCGGCAATGCCGACGAGCGGATCGCCGCCCTCAACGACCCCAGCCTGATGCCGATCCGCAAGGCGCTGGCCGAGGATATCGCCAAGCTCAAGGGGATGCCGCGCATCGATCGCGAGGGGCTGACCCTCAAGCTGGCCGCGCTCTCAGATCAGATCGAGCTGCTGCCCCTCTCCACCGTCAGCATGCCGGAAGCCAAGGCCGAGCCGGATCAGGCGGTCAGCGCCAATCCCGACGAGTGGGAGAGCAACCTGAAGAAAAACTGGGTCAAGTTCACCGAGAACTTCGTCACCATCCGTCGCCGCGATGGCGCGGTCGAGGCGCTGCTCTCGCCGCAGCAGGAGATCTTCCTGCGTGAAAACCTCAAAACCAAGCTGTTGCAGGCCCAGCTCTCCGTCTATCGCGAGCAGCAGGCGCTCTACGAAGACAGCCTGGACAAGGCCCAGCGCTGGCTGACCCAGTATTTCGACACCGACAACAGCGCCACCCGCTACATGCAGGGCGAGATCGACAAGCTCAAGGGTGAGCAGATCCAGATAGACTATCCGGCCCAGTTCAAGACCCAGGCCATGCTGGAGCAGGTGCTGACCGAACGCCTGCAACGCATTCTGGCAAGCAGCTGAGGAGGGCACCATGATCCGTATAATCATTCTGGTTGCCGTGATGGTCGCAGGGCTGATCTTTGGCCCGCAAGCCTCCGGTAACAAGGGCTATGTGCTGATTGCCCTTGGCAATTACACCATCGAATCCTCCGTCACCAGCGCGGTGATCCTGGCCGTGCTGTTCTACGGCGCCCTGCTGATCGTCGAGTGGCTGCTGGGACGGGTATTCGGCCTGCGCCGCAAGACCCTCGGCTGGTACGGCTCGCGCCGCCGCCGCAAGGCCAATCAACAGACCGTCGCCGCCACCCTGGCGATGGCCGAAGGGCACTACAGTCAGGCTGAAAAGCTGATGATCAAGGGGGCCAGCAACAGCGACACCCCGCTGCTCAACTACCTGAGCGCCGCCAAGGCGGCACAGGCCCGTGGTGACGACGCCCGCCGGGATCAATACCTGCAAAAAGCGCAGGAGGAAAATCCCAAAGCCGAGCTGGCGCTCACCCTGACCCAGACCCAGTTGCAAATCGAGCAGGGACAGTACGATACCGCGCTGGCGATGCTGGAGTCGGTCTACGCCCTCAACCCGCGCCACCCCATGGTGCTGGACCAGCTGCGTCAGGTACATCTGGCCCGTCAGGACTGGAGCGCCCTGTGCGACCTTATTCCCAGCCTGCACAAGGTGGGCAAGCTGACCCCGAAACAGGAAGAAGATCTGCTGCAACAGGCTTGGTCTGGTCGCCTGCAACAGGCTGCCGGCAGCCTCGAGACCCTCAAGGCGGTGTGGCAGGATCTGCCGCGCAAGCTGCGCCTCGAGCCAGAACTGCTGGCCTGCTACGGCGATCTGCTGCGCCAGCTGGGTGCCGACGGCGAAGCCGCCACCCTGTGGCAGGAGGCGCTGCGCAAACAGCCGATGCCGCAGCTGCTGGCTCGCCTGCCCAAGCTGAAACTCGACAGCTACCAGCCGCTGCTGGCGCTGCTGCAAAAGCAGCAGGGGCAACCGGAAGTGGACACTGCACTGGCCCAGCTCTATCTGCTGGCAGGCCAACTGGATGATGCCCAGAAGCTGCTGGAGCAGGAGGTGGTGCGGGCGCCGAGCGCCGCCGCCTACCACGCCCTCGGCCAGCTGATGGACAAGCGCCGCCTTACCAACAAGGCCAATGAGTACTACCGTCAGGCACTGGAACTGGCAGGGATTTGATCCTCAGACTACAAACAGCAAAAAGATAAGAGGCCGCACAATGCGGCCTCTTTTTTTATCTCTTTGCCCAGCCCTCGTCAGGTGGTAAGCCGCTCCAGCTCGCCAATCAGCCAGATGGCCTCGGCGCGGTGGCTACCGCACACATCCGCCATCGGACGAAAGCCGCCACATACCGCCGGCCTTTCGGGCTGACCGAAGATCTTGCAGCCAAGGCGCGCATCAAGCTGGATGCAGGGGACGCCAGCCGGTTTGCCATCGGGCATACCGGGGATGGCACTGCTGATACTGGGAGCGATGCAACAGGCACCGCAACCGGAACGACACTCCATACAACCCACTCCTGTCACAGGATCAACCTGCACTGTCGGACTCTCTGCCACCATAGCCCAGGCCAGATGACAAACGTAGAGGGCAGGCAGCAAAAAGCCCGACCGCGAGGCGATCGGGCTTGATTCACTACCGCATGGCGGGCAGAGCCATCATCACAGGATGATGTCGCGGACCACGCTGTCTTTGCGTTCCAGATAATGGATCGACTTGATACGGCGGATGGTGCGCGATTTGCCACGGATCAGCAGGGTCTCGGTGGTCGCCATCACGCCATCGCTGGTGATGCCGTCCAGCAGATCACCCTTGGTGATGCCGGTGGCGGAGAAGATGACGTTGTCGTTCTTCGCCATGTCTTCCAGCTTGAGCACCTTGTTGACGTCGATGCCGAGCGCTTCGCAGCGGGCAATCTCCTGCTCACCCAGCGCGATCACCTCGGGGCTGTCGCCCTTGACCCGGTGACGCGGCACCAGACGGGCCTGCATATCGCCATCCAGCGCGCGGATCACCGCAGCGGAGATCACCCCTTCCGGTGCGCCGCCAATGCCGTACAGCATGTCCACTTCGCTGTCCGGCAGACAGGTGAGGATGGAGGCTGCGACGTCACCATCGGGAATGGCGAAAACGCGCACGCCCAGACCCTGCATCTCCTTGATTGCCTTGTCATGACGCGGCTTGGCCAGGGTAATGACGGTCAGACGGGAGAGCGGCTTGCCCAGCGCCTTGGCCACGGACTTCAGGTTCAGCTCGAGAGCCTGATCCAGGTCGATGGCGCCTTTGGCCTTGGGCCCGACGATCAGCTTTTCCATGTACATGTCAGGCGCTTTCAGGAAAGAACCCTTGTCGCCCACCGCCAGCACGGCCAGCGCGTTGGCCTGACCCATGGCGGTCATGCGGGTACCCTCGATGGGATCGACCGCGATATCCACCGCGTCGCCGTGTCCGGTACCAACCTTCTCGCCGATATAGAGCATCGGCGCTTCATCAATTTCACCTTCGCCGATCACAATCTCACCATCGATCTCGATCTGGTTGAGAATGTGGCGCATGGCCGCTACGGCCGCCCCATCAGCGATATTCTTGTCACCACGTCCGAGCCACTTGTAGCCAGCCAGTGCAGCCGCTTCCGTCACTCGGGAAAACTCGATTGCCAGTTCACGTCTCATCGCATATCCAACCTATGGAGCTCGAAAACGGGCGGCATTCTACCACAAGGGCAAACCTTTGCGCACAAAAGTAGCCGCTGCGAGCAAGAATGTAGCCAATTCATCCAATTGCAACCCAATTGCCATCGACTCTTCATCCAACTGTCACCCCGCTGTCATCCACGCTGCCTAGCATGACCCCGTTTTCAAAACAAAAGCTTGCAACACCACAAGGGATTAAGATGAAAAAGCTGACTGTAGTGGCACTGGCTCTCACCGCAGCCTTCCAGGCTCAAGCCGTTGAAGTGTACAAAAATGACACCTCCATGCTGGATCTCTATGGCCGTATCTACGCTGGCCACTTCTTTGGTGACAAGAAGGAACTGGATGCCAGCGGCAAACCGAAAAGCGAATACAGCGACAAACAGGGTGCCAACCAGTTTGTCCGTTTCGGCGCCAAGGCCGAGACCCAGATCCAGAGCGGCCTGAAGGCTCTGGCTCAGTACGAAGTACAGATGTATATCAATGACAGCGAGAAGACCATCAGCGAGAACTCCGACAACCTGCGCACCCGTCTGGCGTTCGCCGGTGTCGGCGCTGACTGGGGCACCGTGACCTTCGGTCGCCAGAAAGGGGCCCCGGGTTTCCTGGCCGACTGGACTGATGTTTCCCTCTCCGACGGCTACGGCAACGAAGCGCTGGGCGCCAAGACCGACACCTTCGCCACCAACCGCGCCGGTTCCGTGCTGAAATACTCCGGCCTGTTCAATGGCTTCCAGCTCGACACCAGCTACAAGTTCGACGGTGGTGACACCGAAGAGACCACCAGCAAGGATAGCGACGCCGCCTACGGTGCTGCCGTGGCCTATACCTTCCCGTTCAACCTGTCACTGGGTACCGCCTACAACGTCGGTATCCGCGACAAGAGCGGTGAAGAAGATGCCAAGCTGTGGCTGATCTCCGCCAAGTTCGACAACAAGGCCGCCTACGCCGCCCTGAGCTATGCCGATGGCAGCGACTTCCTGGCGACCGGCACCGATCACACCGGTTGGGAAGCCGCGCTGGGCTACAATTTCGAGAACGGCTTCGGTCTGATGGCCCTGTGGAACAAACAGGAGCAGGACAAGGCTGGCATCAAGAAAGACAACGTGGATTACTACACCCTGGGTGCCCAGTACAAATTCAACAAGAACCTGCGGGTGATTGGCGAATACCGTATCAACAATCTGGACAGCAAGGAGAGCGGCAAGCTCAACGTCAAGGATGACTTCCAGCTGGCTGCCCGCTACGACTTCTAATCGAGGTTTTGCGGATCCCCAAAGCGCGATGGCTTGCCATCGCGCTTTTTGCTAAGCGTCGCTCACGACCGGAGAAAGTGGCCTAGGCTCAACAGTAGATGTATCGCCGGAGAGATGATCATGGTCAGGCTGCTTTTCGTCCTGCTGTTGCTGCTGGCTCTTCCCGCTCACGCCCTCTCTATCGCCATGGTGCTGTGGCGCGGTGAAACCGCAGCCGAAGCGGGCTTTCGGGCAGAGCTGACCCGCCTTGGCTATCAGGCCACCATCACCACCTATAACGCCGATCAGGATCGTACGGCGCTGGCAACCATGCTGCGCCAGCAGATGCTACCGAAACTGGCCGAATACGACTACATCTACACCTTTGGCACCACCGCCACCACCATGACCAAGAGTCTGGTGGCCAACCGCAAACCTCTGATTTTCAATGTGGTCTCCGATCCGGTCGGGGCAGATATCCTCTCGGAAGATAAAGCCCAGAACAGCATGGTGGCCGGAGTAAGCAACATGGTGCCGATGGCGCTGCAACTGGCCAACGCCAGCGAGCACCTGGCCACCGGCAAACGGCTGTTGCTGCCCTTCAATCCCCGTGAGCAGAACACCCTGCTGGTGGCCGATATGCTGCTCAATGAAGCGAAACGCTACCAGTGGCAGATGGTCACCTGGCGAATGGCCCCTGACCCACGGCGGCTGGACAACGAACTGAAGCGGCTGCAACAGGATGCCAAAAACGACATCGTCTTTCTGGCCGCAGACAGCTATCTGCTCTCCATCGCCCCCCGTTTGCTGAATGCACTCAACGCAGCTGCCATCCCTACCATCTGCAGCGCCGAGCTGTTCGTCGAACACGGCTGCAGCGTTGGCACCATCAGCAGCTACGAGGCGCTGGGCAAGATGGCCGCCGGGATCATCCATCGCCATCAGCAGGGAACAGAGTTGCAGGATATTCCGCTGCAGACCGACCCCCATCCCAAACTGGTGCTGGGGCAGCTGGGTAACGCCACCACGCAGGAGGAGAGCCCCACAAAGCCGAAGCCTTGATAAAGATCTCGGCCAATCAGGCTCCGGGCGGGTATGCTGTTGACCCCCATCGCCCGAGAGTCCTTTCCCATGAGCACCACCGTCTTTTTTGCCGTTCTGCTGGCAGCCCTGCTTCACGCCAGCTGGAATGCGCTAGTCAAAATTGGCGAAGAGCGGCTGGTGGGCGTGTCACTGGTGGCGATCTTCTCAGGGCTTATCGCCGCCGTGGCGCTGCTCCCCATGGGGCTTCCCTCTGCTGCCGAGCTGCCCTGGCTCGGCCTCTCAGTCCTGCTCCATATCGGTTACTGCCTGTTTCTCAGTCATGCCTACAATCAGGGCGATTTTGGCCAGATCTATCCGCTGGCCCGTGGCAGTGCCCCGCTGCTCGCCATGGCGTTAAGTGCCATATTGCTGGGGGACTACCCCGGTTACGGCGGCATCATCGGCGCCTGCGTGCTGGTCATGGGGGTCTTGCTGATGGCCTGGCGAGGCGGGCAGCAGCGCCTTGACAGCAAGGCAGTTCGGGCTGCACTGATCACGGCCATGTTCACGGCGACCTATACCCTCTCGGATGGAGCCGGCGCCCGCGCAGGGGGTGAACCGGTACGCTACACCCTCTGGCTCTTTGCCTGTACCGGGCTGGCGATGCTGCTGGTGTTGCTCGTCCACCAGAAACGCAACGCATGGCGCCAGATCCGTCGTCATGCGATGGCGGGAATGGCAGGAGGTGCCATGTCACTGCTCGCCTACGGGATTGTTATCTGGGCCATGACCCAAGCCCCCATTGGCGTGGTCGCGGCTCTGCGCGAAAGCAGTGTGCTGTTTGCCATGCTGCTCTCGGTCTGGCTGCTGAAAGAGCCGCTCGGGCGCATGCGGCTGACGGCGGCGGCCATTATCACCGGCGGCGTGCTGCTGACCCGGCTGGGAGGATAAGCGCTGTCGCCATTGGTGCAGATTTATCTGACAGGATGGCGTAATTCATTCCGCCAAATATGCCGAATACCAATAATGGAAATAAGTGTCGGCCCGGGCGTAAATGTTTACATCCGCAACGTATCAATTAACTGGCAGGTCTGTTTATTTCAACCACAGCTTCATTCGGGAAACTTACCTGCCAAGCAGCATTAATGATAAAATCGTTCACAGTTAATTTTCGGCAACGCTGACCAATACCGCGCATGGCACAGACCATGCCGCTCCGTCCATACATTCATTGACCGCCTGACGGGTAAGCCAGCCCGGTCAGAGATGACCCGATCGCGCCCACCACAGCAGGATGGCATGGCGCTACCGCGTTATTAATGGGCCCAGTTTCGTCTGTTTAATTTTTGATTATTTTAAATCCAGCACCATCAGGGAGTTTTTAATATGTCAGCAAAAAAGCTGAAGTTGGGCGCCTTTATATTGATGATATTAACATCGGTATTTGGCGTCACTAATATCGGGATCGGTTTTTACCGAATGGGATATGCCGCCATTCCGATGTTCGTGATCGGCGGTCTGTTCTTCTTCATCCCGTTCATTTTGATGATGATTGAGTTTGGTACCGGTTTTCGCAAAGAGGCGGGCGGCATCTTTACCTGGATGCGCCACTCGGTCTCGACCCGATTTGCCTTTATCGGTCTGACCATGTGGTTCGCCTCCTACGTCATCTGGATGTTTGGCAAGGCGCTTTCCATGTGGGTGCCCCTCTCCTTCATGCTGTTTGGCCGCGACATCACCGTCATCCCCGTCACCCTGGGCACCGGCATCGACTTTGGCCCCTTTATTCTGGGTGTGGTCGCCATCGCGCTGGTTGCCACCGTCACCAAGCTCATCACTCTGGGCAGCGCCCGCTTCGCCAAAGTGGCGGCCATCGGCGGCCTCTCCGTGGTGGCACTCAACGTGTTGCTGCTGGTCGGTGGCGTCTTCACCTTCGCGGTGAGCGGCATGACTCTGCAGGAACCCTTCACCCAGGCATCGCTGACGGCTTCTCCCAATGCCGCTTTCAACGACATCATCCCCTTCCTCGGCTTTATGGTGTTCGCCATCTTCGCCTACGGCGGGGTCGAGGCGATGGCCGGGGTGGCTGACGAGCTGGAAGATCCGGAGCGCGACCTCAAGCGCGGCATCTTCCTCTCCGGCGCCTTCATCGTGCTCTGCTACATCATCGGCTTTCTGGCGGTCGGCTCAATCATGCGCTGGAGCGACTTCCCGGCCGAGGGGATCACCTCTCTCTCCGCCCTCTTCATCATCATGCTGGAGCTGGGGCGCCATCTCGGTGGCGAGTGGCTGGGGCAGCTATTCATGCGCTTTGCTGGCCTTGGCATGTTCCTGAGCTATCTGGGTGCCTTTATCGCCCTCTCCTACGCGCCACTGCGCCAGTTCATCACCGGCACCCCGAGTTACTTCTGGCCGGAGCGTTTCCAACGCGAGAACGAGAATGGCGTGCGGATTGAAGCCCTCAAGGTGCAAGCCTGGGTGGTCTGTCTGTTCATTGCCGCCAAGTCCATCTTTACCCTGATCAACCCGGAAGGGGCCGCCGCCCTCTACGAGCTGATCATCACCATGACCAACGTCGGCATGACCCTGCCCTACATGTTCCTCATCTACGCCTGGTATCGCTATCGCAACAACCCGGCGCTGGGCAAGGACCTGATCTTCTTCAAGAGCGCGGGCTCGGTACTGCTTGCCACCATCATCAGCCTGATCCTGGTCGCCTTCGGCAACGTCTTTACCGTGGTCGCCCCCTTTATCTCCGGCGATATCTCCACCGGCGTCTGGACCATCATTGGCCCGCTGCTGTTCGTGGTGATCGCCATGCGCTTCAAGATCAAGCAGGAAGATGCCCACTAACCGGCAGGCAATGCTCCATGCCAATCGGGACCGTTCTGGTCCCGATTTTTTTAGCGCCGGCTTCCGCTCGCCATCACGGCCAGTCCATAGTTTCAATGCAAAAAAGACTCTATGGAGACCTCTTTTACGCTCTCCTCGCCGTCAGAGCACGCTCAACGCCGTAAATTATCAATATCAAGGTGAGAATGATTGTGAAGCGCCAGTTCACGACATATAACTTAGCGAGATATCCCTGTATTTCGTCCGGTAGAGCTGATCATGATGATGCGTTCCCTCCTTCCCCTGTTGCTTGGCGCAGTAATGCTGCCGGCCACTATGGACAGTGCCCATGCCAACCCCTTTTCCGCCAGCAGCAAGAGCAGCAGCGGCTTTCTCGAGCGACGGGATGTGCCCAACCTCAGCTCGGCTGCCTTCGTGGTGGCCAACCACAGAACCGGCGAGGTGATCTCCGAGCGCAACGGCAACCGGGTAATGCCCATCGCCTCACTCACCAAGCTGATGACGGCGCTGGTAGTGCTGGATGCCAACCTGCGCCTCAACGAAATGCTCACCGTGACCAATGCCGACATCGACCGCATCAAGGGAACCGGTTCACGCCTGGCCATCGGCTCTAGGCTCAGCCGCGCCGAAATGCTCCATATCGCCCTGATGTCCTCTGAAAACCGTGCCGCCTCGGCACTGGCCCGCCACTATCCCGGCGGTCAGCGCGCCTTTGTCGAGGCGATGAACGCCAAAGCCCGCATGCTGGGGATGTGGAATACCCACTATGCAGACAGCACCGGGCTCAACCCGCGCAATGTCTCCACCGCGCAGGATCTCGCCAAGCTCGCCGCCGCAGCGGCCTCCTATCCGCTGATCCGCCAGTACTCCACCGACGAGCAGAGTTATGTGCGCACCAACAAGCGTCAGCTGCACTACCTCAACTCCAACCGGCTGATCCGCGAAGGGCAATGGGAGTTCACCCTCTCCAAGACCGGCTATATCCGCGAAGCGGGCCGCTGTCTGGTGCTGGGCACCAAGGTCAATCGTGAGCCGGTGATCATGGTGTTGCTCAATGCCGAGACCACCAACGATAGGGTCGCCGATGCCAAGCGGATCAAAACCTGGCTGGAGAGCTCGGGCAGAACCACCCTGGCAGCCAACCAGAGCAGCATGCTGACTCACCAGTAAGCTCGAGATCCCCAACCAAGCGAGGCACCTGCCTCGCTTTTTTTTTATCTGCATGAGCGCGCCCAAAAAATGGGATCCAGTTCCCGCTACAGGTAACACCTTCCGCCATCCCGTTACAAAACGTAACTACTCAACAGCGTGATTCACACTAATAGAATCAATTGGTTGTAACCTGGCAGCAAGAATTTTAGCGTGCCATCACAACCCCTGTAACGACGAGCCACCATGCGCATTTCCAGTATCGAGTGCGGGCGGGTACTGGCCATTCTGGCCGTGATGACCATTCACGTATCCCCCTTCGCCAATCCGTTCAATCCCGCCCTGTGGGGAAGTGGATCCTGGCTCTGGCTGAGCGGCACCATCAACCAGTTATGCCGCTTTGCCGTGCCGCTGTTTTTCCTCTGTGCCGGTTACTTTCTGCAGCCGAGACTGAGCCGCGAAGCGCCGCTGACCGTGGCCTGGCGCTACTGCCACCCCTTGCTGCTGCTCTGGCTGGTATGGAGTCTGCTCTACCTGCTGGTGCCGTTCAATCCGCTGGATGCCGTGCAGCAAGGCTATCTGACCTCCCTGCGCGGGCAGTGGCAATTCCAGCTCGGCGACCCCCTCAATGGCTGGCTGGTGGGCGGCATGATCCACCTCTGGTTCCTGCCAGCCCTGATCATGGCGGTGACCCTGCTGGCACTCTGCTACCGGCTTGGCAGACCAGAGCTCACCCTCTGGCTGGGTCTTGGCCTCTACCTGCTGGCGCTGCTGGGGGGCTCCTATGCCAAGCCGCTGCTGGGCGCCGAGTGGCCACTGCTCACCCGTAACGGCCCCTTCTTCTCCCTGCTGTTTGTGGCGCTCGGGGCCCTGTTGCGCCAGCGTCAGTGGCAGCCCGATGCCCGCACCGGCTGGCAACTGCTGCTGGCGGGCGTGACGCTCTATGGCTGTGAAGCCTGGGCGCTGCAGCACTTTGCCGCAGTGCCGCTCACCCGCCACGACTTCCTGCTCGGCTCCCTTCCCTGGGCTCTCGGCCTATTTGGACTGCTGCTGGCCAACCCCGAGTGGGGCAAGGGCAGCTGGCTTGAACGTCAGGCCCCCAAAGTGCTCGGGATCTACTGCCTGCACATGATGCTGGTGGTCTGGCTCTTCGTGTTTGGCCCGCAGGCCGCATCCATCCTGTGGGAGATCGCCAAGGTGCCGCTGCTGCTGGGATCGTCTCTGCTGGTCTATCGCCTGCTGGCGACTATCCCCCTCACCCGCCGACTGCTGAGCTCTCGCTGAGTCCGATATCCGGCCCGTCCTATCGGGCCGGATATCGCTTCACATTTCGCACCTTTTTCTTCCGCTACGCCCTTCTCCCTCGCTTCGTTCTCGCGGTTTGCTGTAATGGCTCTGCTTTTCAGCCGAGCTCTGCCGACCACACAACACGCACCCAAAGCCCCCTCCATTTTCACCTTGCCAGACAAATGAAAATCAATATCATTGGCATCCCGCTTAAGCGGGTCAGGCTAATTATAATTAAATCAATATGTTCGAGCCGTCAGGTCGACATCCAAAGAGTCAATATTGAATATGCAGCACCCTCACTTTCGCAGAACGCTGGTCTCGCTGGCACTGCTGGGCACCGGCTTCACTGCCCAGGCCACCGATGAAACCATGACTGTGGTTGGCAAACGCTCCCAGCATCAGGAAGTTGCCACCGCAACCCGTACCAATACGCCAGCCAAGCTGGTTCCCCAGACCATCGACAGCGTCAAGGTCAGCGAGCTGACCGCCTTCGGCCAACCTACGCTGAGTGAAGCCCTGAGCGGCATTCCCGGGGTCAACGCAAGCGGTGATACCCGCTTCGACGGGGTCAATATCCGCGGCTTCAGCGCCAGCAACGACTTCTATCTCGACGGATTCCGCGACGACATGCAGTACACCCGGGATCTCGGCAACATCGAGCGGGTGGAAGTGCTCAAGGGCCCGGCTGCCGTGCTCTACGGCCGCGGTAGCACGGGGGGCATCGTCAACCGGGTCAGCAAGAAGCCGCAAAAAGGGCAGGAGTCCAGCGTCACCGCCCGGGTCGGCAGCTTTGACAGTCAGCGACTGGCCGCCGACCTCAATGGCGAGGCGAGTGAGCAGGTGCAACTGCGCCTCAACATGGCGCAAGAGGACAAAGATAGCTTCCGCAACGGCGTGAAGAGCAAGCGCACCCTGCTGGCCCCCTCCGCCAACTGGGAGATCAGCGACAACCTCAACTGGCTGGTGCAGTACGAGCGCAACGAACATGACCGCACCCCGGATCGCGGCATTCCCGGGGTCAATGGCCGTCCGGCCGATGTGCCGCGAGAGTATGTCTACAGCGATACCAGCCGCGACTTCATCGATGACGTGGCACAATCCACCCGCTCACGCCTCTCCTGGGATATCAACGATCAGTGGCAGTTGCGCCAGCAGCTCGGTTACTCCACCCTCGACAGCCAGTTTGACAACACCTATGTCACCAGCGTCAAAGGGGATCAGGTGACCCGCTCCCGCTGGCAGCAGGATCTGAAAGCGAAGAACCTGATCAGCAACACCGAGGCAGAAGGTCTGTTCCAGACCGGCCCGGTGGAACATCGCCTGCTGGCCGGCTTCGAGCAGAACTGGCAGGAGCGCACACCCAAGCTCTACCAGAACGCCACCGCCATCCCGTCCGGCAACCTCTACGACCCGGGCTCACTGCCTACCTACAATGGCGCCATGAAGCTCTCCAGCGACGCCAAACACAAGGTGCGCGGCAATGGCCTCTATCTGCAGGATCAGCTCAGCCTGGGTGACTGGCATCTGGTGGGCGGGCTGCGCCGTGACGACTTCACCGTCACCAGTCGCCGCTACGACCTCAACAAGGAGGAGAGCGTCTCGGTCAACAGCCTGAGCCCGCGCCTCGGTCTGGTGTGGAATCCCCTCGAGGATCACGCCTTCTACACCTCCTACAGCAAGACCTTCACTCCGGTGGGCGGCGAGCTGATCGGCATCACCCCGGGCGACAAAAACAACGGGCTGGAACCCCAGCACACCCGCCTCTACGAAGGTGGGGTGAAGAGTGACTGGCTGAACGGCAAGCTGGCGACCACTCTCTCCCTCTATCGACTGGAGATGTACAACAAGCGCACCAAGGATCCGCTGGATCCCACCAAGGTGATCCTCACCGGCCTGCAGCGTACCGAAGGGGTCGAACTGAGCGCCCGCGCCGAGCTGACCGACGAGATCTATCTGCGTGGCGGCTTCGCCATTCAGGATGCGGAGCAGGTCAAGGCGGATGCGGATCTGCAGGGCAAGCGCCCGATGAACGTCTCCCGCCAGAATGGCCAGTTCTATCTCGGCTACAAGAGTGGTGAGCAGGGCTGGTTCGGTGAAACCGGCGTGACGGCGGTGGGCGATCGCTTTGCCGACAACGCCAACACCACCACACTGCCCGGTTACGCCCGCTTCGATGCGCGCGCCGGTTATCGCTGGCAACAGTGGGAAGCCGAGCTGAGCGCCGAGAACCTGACTGACCACGAGTACTTCGTCAGCGCCACCAGTGCCACCCAGATCATGCCGGGCACACCCCGTCAGCTGAGCCTGACCGGTACCTACCGTTTCTGATCTCTGTGACAACCACCCCGACTGGCCAGCCCCTGCTGGCCAGTTTTTTTATGAAGCAACCACGATGAAACGCAGAAGAGTTCCCCTTCACAACAACAAATGGGTACGCCGCCTCCATGCCTGGGCCGGCTTTTTTACCCTCGCCCTGATGCTGATGTACGGCATCACCGGTCTCTGGCTGCAACACCGTGCCGTGTTGCCCATTCCCGGCCCCCACACCGACAAATCGAGTGAAGAGATAGTGCTCAAGGCGCCGCTCGCCAGCCCGGAGCAGCTGAAAAGCCTGCTGCAACAGCGCTATCCCGATACCTTTGCCGACGGGCGAACCATGATCACCCCGGCCCAGACACTGCCCACCCCGAACGGCCAGCTCACCATACCCGCCAAGTGGGAGATGCGCGGCGTCACCCTCAGCCAGAGCGTGGCCGCCAGCTATGTCGAGGGCACTCTGCTGGTACATACCGACCTGCAGCAAGCCAACTTTGCCGCCAGCCTCAACCGGCTGCACCGCGGCATGGGTACCGGCCTCGGCTGGCAGCTGTTTGGCGATATCGCCGCCCTGGCCCTGCTGCTGCTGGCCCTCACCAGCCTGTTTATGTGGACCAAGCTGCACGGCACACCCAGAGCCATCATAGTGCTGACGCTCGCAGGTACCCTCGGGACCCTGCTGTTTGCCCTGCTGGGATAGCGCAACCAGCATGTTTCATGCGCCGCAAGACATGAAAAAAAAGCAATAGAAACAGTCAGCTGGCGGCGATGCCGTCAGCGGCTATATCAAGAAAAGGAAATAACGGAGAGCGGGAAAAGAGAAGGGATACCAAGAGGTAACGGGAAGTACTGCCTACTCAGCAGTAACGCTCCAATGTGCAGGAACGCTAAAAAACAAAAGGCCATCATTGCTGATGGCCTTTTGTCATGAATTTGATGGTGCCCGGGGTCGGACTCGAACCGACACGGTTATTCACCGGCGGATTTTGAATCCGCTGCGTCTACCGATTTCGCCACCCGGGCAACTGCGAGGGATTATACGAATGGCGCGATGCCATGCAAGGTGTTTTTCGATTGAACACTCCCGTTTGTTCATTTATTCAACGCCTTGCCGATGCGGGGCCAGTTACATAGAATGCCGCCATCATCTTAATGGAATAAAAACGATGGCCAAGCCTAAAAAAGTCCAACAAAAATCCCCCTCTCCCGCCACTCAGCCATACCCGTCAGCAGGTCTGCTGCGTCGCCTCGGCGCCCTGATCTATGATGCGCTGGTGGTGACTTCGCTGCTGATCATCGCCGGCTTTATCGGCATGGGGGTCGCCAAGCTGTTGCTGATCACCGGCATGGCAAGCGTACCGGCGGGTGAAGATACCGTCTGGTTGCTGACCCGCCACCCCCTGAGCCTGATCTACACCCTGTGGCTCGCCTTCGTCATCTGCGGTTTCTACACCTGGTTCTGGACCCGCGCTGGCCAGACCGTCGGCATGCGCGCCTGGCGGCTGCGCATTCAGAACGAAGATGGCAGCCATATCCGTATTACCCAGGCGCTGATCCGTCTCGCCACTGCCGCCTTTGGTCTGGGCAACCTGATGTGCCTGTTCAACCGCAAGCGCCCACGGGCGTTCCAGGATATCTGGGCCGAATGCGAAGTGATTGTGCTGAGCAAAGAGGCCAATCTGGAATTGTTGAACAAGTAATACCGGATCAATGCAATAACGAAAGAGGGCACCAGCAGGTGCCCTCTTTGTATTACCACGTGTGAATTACTGCTTGCGGCTGAGGATGTAGAAGGAGATGCCGCCAAACAGCAGGCTGGGCGCGACAGCCGCCAGAATGGGCGGTACCGCATAGACCAGACTGATGGGGCCAAACACCCGATCACTCACATAGACGGCGAAACCGGTCATGATCCCCATCAGCATCCGCGCCCCCATGCTCACCGAACGCAACGGGCCGAAGATGAAAGAAGAGGCCAGCAGGATCATCGCCACCACCGAGAGCGGTGACAGCAGTTTGCGCCACATCTCCAGCTTGTAGCGACCGGCATCCTGCTTGTTGGCGTCCAGGTAACCGATGTAGTCGAGCAGACCGGAGACCGAGAGATTCTCGGGGTCGATACTCACCACCCCCAGCTGCTTGGGCGTCAGCTCCGAGCTCCACTCCATCTTGTCGTGCTCTTCACTGCGGATCTGAGCCGGGTCGTCGAAGCGGGTAACCTGCGTCTGCTTGAGCAGCCAGTGATGCCTTTCAAATACCCCCTCCCGTGCCTGCACCACGTCGATCAGCTTGCGCTCGGGGGTGAAACGATAGAGGGTGATGCCGGTCAGGGCACCATCGTTGCGCACCCCGTTGATATTAACGAAGTTGTTGCCATCCCGTGCCCACACCCCGTAGGCCGAGACGGTAAGCCGCCCTTCCGACATGGCACCGGCACGGATATCATCCGCCATCCGTTTGGCGACAGGGGCCACATACTCCCCCATCAGTCCTACCAGGATCATCAGCGGGATCGCGGTTTTGAGCGCCGCCATTACAATACTGATCTTGGAGCGGCCCGCCGCCTGCATCACCACCAGCTCGGAGCTGGTCGCCAGCTGGCCCAGACCGATCAGACCGCCCAGCAGTGCCGCCAGCGGGAAGAAGAGCACCGCCTCCTTGGGCATGGAGAGCAACACATAGTAGAGAGCATTGAGCATGTCGTAGTTGCCCTCTCCGACAGACTTGAGCTGTTCCACATACTTGATGAGCGCCGCAAGACCAACGAGCGTGAGCTCACACAGCAGGATCGACATAAAAATGACCCTGCCGATATATCTATCGAGAATGCCAAACATCAGCGGTAGTTCCTATGTGGCTTCATCATTTTGATTTGTTTATGAAATATTTGCTCTTTACCCCGTTCCACCAGCTGGTGCCCTGCAAATTGAGGGGCAGGCCAATAAACAGCAGATAACCGAGCGGAACCAGGAACATCCCCGGCCAGTAGGGCAACCGGCCACTGTCGATAGCCGAGCGGGCAGCACTGAGCAGCAGGAAGTAGGAGAGATAGAGCATGATGGCCGGCAACAGCTTGGCGTAGCGCCCCTGACGGGGGTTGACCCGAGCCAGCGGAACTACCAGCAGGGTGAGCACCGGAATGGAGAGGGGCAGCGAGATACGCCATTGCAATTCACCCATCATGTCGTTTTCCTGGGTACCCAGCAGCTCCATGGTGGGTTTGGCCGCCGCCTTGCGGTTGGAGCGCTCCATCTCCTGCTGACGGATCACCAGACCATACTCGCGAAAATCGGAGATCTGGAACTGCTTGCCGGAGAAGTTGCCTTCATAGCGGGAACCATCCTTCAGAGTCAGCCACTGCAGACCATTCTCATCGATCGTCACCACCCCTTCGCTGGCCACCACCACCGAAGGGGGGTTGCTGCCTTCGGCCCGCTGCAGCACGAAGATCTTCTGCAGCTTCGAGCCGTTGTCGTTCAAATCCTGGATATAGGCAACCAGGCGCCCCTTGTCGAGCTCCATAAAGCGGCCCGCCTGCAGGAAAGAGATCCCCGGATCCGACTTGAACTCGTCGATCACCTGATACTCTCGCTCCTTGGCCTGCGGGGCGATCCAGCCGGTGTTGAACGCTGCGACTGCAGCGGTCAGCAAGGCCAGCAACATGGCGCTGCGCATTACGAAACGGTGGCTGAAACCCACCGCATGCATCACCGTCATCTCGCTTTCGGCGTAGAGGCGACCATGGGCAAACAAAATGGCTAAAAAGAGACTGATAGGCAGCATCAACAGCGCCATATTGGGCAAGTTGAGCAGCAGCAGGGTGGAGACCAGACGTGTCGGCACCTCGCCATCGGCGGCATCACCGATGATCTTGATAAATTGTTGGCTGACAAAGATAAGCAGCAATACGAATAACACTGCCAGCTGGGTTTTCAGGGTTTCCCTGAACAAATATCGGAAAACGATCACAGTCATTCCCAAGTAAACTTGTGTTTTTAGTCGAATGCCTGAAAAATAGGGCCGTATATTGGATTTTTACCAGTTTGAACTGCGGAGCCTGTGGCTGTTCGCTCCGCCTCTGATACCCCAACAAGCACCGCATTATTCAATAAAAGGTGCCTTTTGTCTTTAGGATGTAGGAGATTCCATGGAGTTCAGTGTAAAGAGTGGCAGTCCAGAGAAGCAACGGAGCGCCTGCGTCGTAGTCGGCGTATTTGAGCCGCGTCGCCTCTCTCCGGTTGCCGAACAACTGGACAAGATCAGCGATGGCTATATCAGTTCGCTGCTGCGCCGTGGCGACCTGGAAGGGAAACCAGGCCAGATGCTGCTGCTGCATCAAGTACCGGGCGTGCTCAGCGAGCGCGTACTGCTGGTCGGATGCGGCAAGGAGCGGGAACTCGACGAACGCCAGTACAAGCAGATCATCAACAAGACCATCACCACCCTCAACGAAACCGGCTCCATGGAAGCGGTCTGCTTCCTCACCGAGCTGCACGTCAAGGGTCGGGATACCTATTGGAAGGTGCGCCAGGCGGTAGAAACCACCAAGGCGGGCCTCTACAGCTTTGATCAGTTCAAGACCAACAAGGCCGAGCCACGTCGCCCGCTGCGCAAGCTGGTATTCAACGTGCCGACGCGTCGGGAACTGACCATTGGTGAAAAAGCCATCGCTCACGGTCTGGCCGTGGCCAAGGGTGTGCGGGTCTGCCGCGACGTGGCGAACATGCCGCCCAACGTCTGCAACCCGGCCTATCTGGCCTCCCAGGCCCGTCGTCTGGCCGATGCCTACGACAACATCACCACCAAGGTGGTGGGCGAGCAGGAGATGGCCGAGCTCGGCATGAACTCCTACCTGGCGGTGGCCCGCGGCTCCGATAACGAAGCCATGATGGCCATCATCGAATACAAGGGTCATCCGGATGCCAAGCCCATCGTGCTGGTCGGCAAGGGTCTGACCTTTGACTCCGGCGGCATCTCCATCAAGCCGGCCGACGGCATGGACGAGATGAAGTACGACATGGGTGGCGCCGCCTCCGTGCTCGGTACCATGCATGCGCTGGCCCAGCTGCAACTGCCGATCAACGTCATCGGCGTGCTGGCAGGCTGCGAAAACATGCCGGGTGGCAACGCCTATCGCCCAGGTGACATCCTCACCTCCATGTCCGGCCAAACCATCGAAGTGCTCAACACCGATGCGGAAGGTCGTCTGGTACTGTGTGATGCGCTGACCTATGTGGACCGCTTCGATCCGGAAACAGTGATCGACGTGGCGACCCTGACCGGTGCCTGCGTTATCGCGCTGGGTCACCACACCTCGGGTCTGCTGGCCAACCACAACCCGCTGGCCCACGAGCTGCTCAACGCCTCCGAGCAGGCGGGTGATCGCGCATGGCGTCTGCCGCTGTTCGATGAGTATCAGGAGCAGATCGACAGCCCGTTCGCCGACATGGCCAACATCGGCGGTCGTCCGGCCGGCACCATCACCGCAGCCGCCTTCCTGTCACGCTTCACCAAGAAGTACAACTGGGCCCACCTGGATATCGCCGGGACCGCCTGGAAGAGTGGCAAGGATAAAGGCTCCACCGGTCGTCCGGTGCCCCTGCTGACCCAGTTCCTGCTGAACCGGGCTGGCGTGGATATCGAAGAGAAAGAGTAACTCTCCGGCCCCTGCCGATGGCTGCATCGGAAGGGTTGGCGTTACCCTGAACCACAAGGAAGAGGCCCGCCTCTTCCTTGTTTCATTCTTGAATCAGTGAGCTGCGGACGGGAAACGCCCCGTCAGCCTCATGAGGCGGTCAACAGTCCGTCACCGCAAAACGGGATCAACCTGATGAGCCAAGTGACCTTTTACCTGATGAGCGAACAGGATAACGCGCAGGCCTCCGCCGTCGAGCGACTGGCCTGCACTCTCGCGGCCGAGTCGTGGGGGGCGGGCCATATCTACCTGTTCTGCAACGATGAGGCCCAGGCCCTGCGTCTGGACGAACTGTTGTGGCAATTGCCGCCGGAGCGCTTTGTGCCGCACCAGTTGCAGGGCGAAAGCGGCATGGCCCCGGTGGAGATCGGCTATCAGCCACCGAAACGGCGCTACGCCCGCCTCATCAATCTGGCCACTGCGACACCTTTGTTTGCAGGACACTTCGCTCAAGTGGTAGATTTTGTCCCCACTGACGAAACACAAAAGCAGCAAGCTCGCGAGCGCTACAAGCACTATCGCCAGGCAGGCCATGCCCTCGAAATGAGGGATCAGCCCGTCCTTGCCGCACCGGATCCGGCGCAGCCCTGACTGCAACCAATTGATCCATAAAGAATCAACACCAGACTCCATCCATCCAGATTACGGCGAGACCATGGAAAAGACTTTTAATCACAACGCCATCGAACA
>NZ_JAAKNE010000030.1:0-41649 GCF_049170755.1 Aeromonas sp. 604176 | reverse complement strand
GGGCTGCTCAACGATCCCAACGGTTTTATCGAGCATGACGGGCGCTACCACCTCTTCTACCAGTGGAACCCGCTCGGCTGCGAGCACCGCAACAAGGGCTGGGGCCATGTCACCTCCACCGATCTGTTGCACTGGCAGCACGAGCAGGTGGCGCTGTTGCCCACCGAAGCCTATGAGAGCCACGGCTGTTATTCGGGCTCTGCGGTGAGCGACGAGCAGGGGCATCTGACCCTTATCTACACCGGCAATGTCAAATACCCGGATGGCAGCCGCACCGCCTATCAGTGTCTGGCCCGCGCCGACGGTGAGGGTAGTTTTGCCAAGCTGGGGCCTGTGCTGGATCTGCCCGAAGGCTACAGCGGCCACGTGCGCGACCCCAAGGTGTGGCATGACGGCCAGCAGTGGCTGATGGTGCTGGGGGCCCGCACCCTGGATGACAAGGGCGAAGTGCTGCTCTATCGCGGCGACACCCTGCAAAGCTGGCAGCGGGTGGGCCCCATCGCCGGTAGCGGGCGAGGGGGGCTGGGTGAGTTTGGCTATATGTGGGAGTGCCCGGATCTCTTCCCGCTGGGGGAGCGCCATGTGCTGATCAGCTGCCCGCAGGGGATTGCCCCGGTAGGCGAGGATTATCGCAACCTCTACCAGTGCGGCTGGCTTTCTGGCAACTTCGACGGCGAGTGCTTCGAGCACGGGGCTTTCCACGAGCTGGATCGGGGCTTCGAGTTCTATGCGCCGCAAACCACCCTGGACACTCAGGGTCGCCGCCTCCTGTTCGGTTGGCTGGGGCTGCCGGAGGAGAACGAGATGAGCCAGCCTACGATCGCTTACGGCTGGATCCACCAGATGAGCTGTCCGCGGGAGCTGTTCTGGCAGGATGAATGGCTCTGCCAGCGGCCAGTGGCGGAGCTTGCGGCATTGAAGGGAGAGTTGACCCGTTTCGAGGGGACGCTCGGCGAATTTCCGGGGCTGGCCATCGACTCGGCCTGGCTCGATATGGAGCTCTGCGGTGAGGGGAGTCTCTGGTTCGGCGCCGTGGCCGAGCTGGTGTGGCAGCCGGGGCGCCTCACCTTGCGGCGCCAGAACTGGCAGAGCGGAGCGTGGGAGACCCGCAGCAGCCCATGGGCTGGCGGGCGGATCACCGTGCTGTTCGATCGCTCCAGTCTGGAGTGTTTTATCGATGAGGGTCGTCACAGCCTGTCGGTGCGCTACTTCCCCGGGGAAAAGCCGCAACTTTCATCAGGTAACGGCGATGATGGCAGCAAAATTTGCCTCAATCACTGGCCGCTGTCGGCGTGCCTAGTACAATAGCCCGGTTCTAGTCAGCCGGGAGGCCAGGTGGAGAAGAAGAAACGGATCACGATTGCCCAGATCGCCGAACTGGCGGGGGTGTCCAAGGCGACCGCCAGTCTGGTGCTCAACGGGAAGAGTGCGGAGTACCGGATTGCCGACGATACCCGCAAGCGCATTCAGGCGGTGGCGGAGGAGTGTCACTACCTGCCGAGCTTTCACGCCCGCTCCCTGCGCGAGACCCGCAGCTACACCTGGGGGCTGGTGATCCCCGATCTCACCAACTTCGGTTTTGCCCGCATCGCCCGTGCCCTCGAGGCGCATTGTCGGGAGGCGGGCATCCAGCTGCTGATCGCCTGCTCCGAGGATGATCCCGCCCTCGAGCAGCGGGTGGTGGACAACCTCATCAGCCGCCAGGTGGATGGGCTGATTGTCGCCTCCAGCGGCCACAGCGATGACATCTATGCCCGCATCCACGACCGCCTGCCGGTGGTGCAGCTCGACCGCCATATTGGCGAGTCGCGCCTGCCCATGGTGATCTCCGATGCCTGCAAGGCCACCGCCGAGCTGGTGCGGGACATGACCAGCGAGTGTGGCGAGCAGATCTACTACTTCGGTGGCCTGCTGGATCTCTCCCCTAGTCGTCACCGGCTGGCGGGCTATGAGCTGGGGCTCCATCGCGCCGGTTTTGAAGCCGATGCCGCCCGGGTGCGCCATCGCGACTACCAGCCGAGCTCCGGTTATCAGCTGATGGCTGAGCTGGTGGCCGAGCTGGGAGCGCCCCCCAAGGGGCTCTTTACCGCCTCCTTTACCCTGCTGGAAGGGGTACTGCGCTACCTCAACGAGGCGGGGTTGATGGAGACAGGGATGCGGCTGTGCACCTTCGACGATCACGACCTGCTCGACTGCATTCCCATGCGAATCGACTCGGTGGCGCAGGATTGTCCGGCGCTGGCCCTCGCCGCTTTCGAGCTGATGCAGCAACTGATTGCGGGCAATCCCCCGGCGCAGACTGCCCAGGTGATCACCCCCAGGGTGCGCTGGCGCAGCCGCCGCTAGCCACTCTTCGCCCATCCCATATGAGAAAGCCCCGCCATTGCTGGCGGGGCTTTTTGCCGTTGGTGGATGGAGCCATGACTCTGATCGACAACTCAATCCGTGGTGCTGGCGCGCCAGAATATCTGCTTGATATGGGGATGAATGCCGAGTTTCACCATCAGGGCGTCGAGCTCGTCACCATCGATGGAGGTAGCCAGCAGCACCGCCGAGATCTCCAGATCCCTCTCGCCAAACGGCTCGATGTCGAGCTCGCTCATGGGATAGTTGGCCTGCTCCAGCATCTCCTCGAGCCAGTGCAGCACCTCCTTCTGATGCTCGCGCGGGGTCAGGGCTGTCACCTTGTAGGTAACTTCTGTGTCCAGATTGTCTACCGGGCGACGGTTGATCTGGTTGACCAGCGGTCTCAGCAGGGTGTTGGCGGCCAGCACGAACAGGGCGCCCAGAATGGCCTCCATGGCGAGCCCGGCGCCACAGGCGGCGCCGACCGCAGCGACACCCCACAGGGTGGCGGCGGTGTTGATGCCACGGATATTGCCCGACTCGCGCATGATGACGCCAGCGCCGAGAAAGCCGATGCCGGAGACAATATAGGCCACCACATGGACCACGTTGTAGTTGCCGCCGTGCAGGTCATAGATTCGCTGGGCCAGGCTGACGAACAGGGCGGCTCCCACGGCGACCAGCACGTTGGTGCGCAGGCCCGCGGTACGTTGGCGGTACTGGCGCTCCAGCCCGACCAGACTGCCGAGCACAAAGGCGAGCAGCAGGCTAGCCAGAGTGTCGAGCAGTGAGAGCATGTCTAGTTGTTGCCACATCTTCATGGCGTACTCCTTCTTATGAAAGCTGGCTTGGCACAATCCATGATGAAACGCCGGGTGGCGGATGGATCAGAGGGGGATTGAGCGGATGGCCAGCAGAAAAACGCAGCGTCCCGGGTTTAGCTTCCGGGGCGCGAGCATCATCAGATGCCCTGACGCTCGGAGAGGACGCAACAAGTGGGGCCAGCGTGGCTGGCCCCTTGAACGGTCGTTAGTGCAGCAGGATGCGCGTCAGTTGAGTTCGGGAGTCGTGTCGATGCGCGGACGCAGCTCCCAGCGCACCGGATGCGCTACTCCGACCTGATGAACAAACTGCACCAGATAGCGGCGCTGGGGTGGAGTGCAGTGCACATTGAGCACCAGCTCTCGCCCGCCGCTGCGACCCGGTTTCATCGATTGCATCGGTTGCAGTCCGGCCGGTTGCAGGGTGTGGCTCACCATATCCAGCACCTGCTCCATATCGGCGCGATCCTCGCAGCGGATCTGCAGCCTATAGTGGTGCTGGCGCGGTTTGCCGCCCAGCCAGCGTGGCAACATGCCGCGCCCCAGCTTGCTCAGCAGGGGGTGAGCCCGGGGTGCAACAGAACCTGTTGCGACCGCGCGATCCGCAGCCGGTTTGATTGAGATAAAACGCATAGCAGCCTCCTTGTGGGAAGCAGAAACTATGCAGGCAAGGTGTCATGGCAAAGCCAGATCACCTGACGTCAAGTGTAAAAAGGGAGAAGAGGGGAGTGGATTTCCGCTTCTCGCAGGGTTGCGAGCATGCGGCAGAGAAAGACCTGCGGCTAGCTCGCGACCTTGGTACCGACGATGAGGGTCGGTCTACAACTGTCACTTGATGAGTTGCCCACTGATGGTCTCCGCTGTGTTAAGAACGGCAAAATGGTACTCATCCAGAGCGGTGAGGTAAAGCCTTATCGGCCTTCCAGCAACATTTAGATACAAGTTTGTCAATAATGGGGCCGACTGGCTACCTCCATAAGCATCAGGGAGCGACGATAGCCATCGCCGCGCGATGACGCCCCGCTAGCAGGACCGCCCCTGTCTTGCGCGACCTGTTACTTCAGCCCCAAGCGCTTCAGGATCAGGGCTGCCGGGCAGAACCCAGTGAACGCACTCTGGATCAGGTTGACCCCGACAAAGACGCTTAGCCAGACAAAGCCCGGATGCACCCAGGTGGTAAGGATCAGCGAGAGCAGCAACATACAACCCGCGACGATTCTGACTCCGTTATCTACTGTCATGGTCTTTCTCCCCATGTATTTTAGATATTGCTAATTTAGTGTTGTTTTATACAATAGAACAAATATCAGCAATTGCTAATTTACTTCTATGAGCCAATTCGACGAGATGAACAGACATGCGACAGCCGCCGCCTCCCTGCTCAAGGCGTTGGCTCACCCTGAACGCCTGCTGGTGCTCTGCCAACTGGTGGAGGGGGAGAAGGGAGTCGGGGAATTGCTGGCCCACAGCCAGCTGGGCCAGTCGGCCTTCTCCCAGCAACTGTCGGTATTGAAGCGCTACGGCCTTATCCGTTCGCGCAAGGTCTCCCAGCAGATCTACTACTCGCTGGTGAGCGAGGCGGCCGCCGATGTGCTGGGAGCGCTGCAAACCCATTTTTGTCACTCAGAAAATAAGGAATCTTGATGATGGAAAGCCAATGGCTGCTCTCTTTGGGCGGCGGCATGCTGGCGGGGCTGTCGGCCCTGATCCTGATGTTGTTCAACGGCCGGGTTGCCGGGATCAGCGGCATTCTGGCCGGTGCGCTGCAACACCGTGCGCCGTGGCGGGTGCTGTTTCTGCTGGGGCTCGGGGCGGGCGCCTGGTTGGCGCTGACCCTGGGCTGGGCCACCATGCCTGCATTAACTACCCTGCCCGGTTGGGCGGTAGTGTTGCTGGCCGGTCTGCTGGTCGGCATAGGTACCCGTCTTGGCAATGGCTGCACCAGTGGCCACGGCATCTGCGGCATGGGGCGGCTCTCCCTGCGATCCATTGTCGCTACCCTGACCTTTATGGCGGCAGGATTTATCACTGTCTTCGTCACTCATCATCTGCTGTAAGGGGCTGATCGCCATGAAGTTGCTGACAAGTTTGTTTGCGGGTGTGTTGTTCGGGCTGGGGATGGCCATCTCCGGCATGGTGGATCCCGCCCGGGTCACCGGTTTTCTCGATCTGGCCGGCGCCTGGGATCCCAGCCTTGCCTTCGTGATGGGGGGCGCCCTGCTGGTCTTTATGCCGGGTTATTTTCTGCTGGTGAAACCCCGTCGCCAGAGTGTGCTGGGTGAGCCCATCGCCGCCGTACCGGCCCCCAGGCTGGATCGCCGTCTGATAGGCGGGGCCGCGCTGTTTGGCATCGGCTGGGGATTGGTGGGCATCTGCCCGGGGCCTGCTCTGAGTCTCATTTCCAGCGGCCAGCCCATGATAATGTTGTTTATAGCGGCCATGGTGGCCGGGATCTTGCTGTTTGACAGAGGGCTGGCCAGGGTGCTGACCAAGGCGCCAGCTCGGGGAAAGGGTAAGGTGCGCCAGTCCCATACCGGCTGATCCCGTGAAGTGACTGATGATGCCAGGGAAGGAGAGTAATGATGGAAAAGATCCGGTTGCTGGGGATCACCTTGTTGGTGATGACATCGCAGGCCATGACATCCCCCCGAGCCTTTGCCGCGGACGGGGAGCCAGGGCCCTTGTTGACAGTGGCGCCACAGCCGGTGACCGACTGGCTGACGCTGGATGGCACCGTCAGTGCCATCAATCAGGGGACGGTGGCGGCCCAGACCAGCGGCCGGGTCTCCCGCATGCTGGTGGATGTGAACGATCAGGTGCAGGCGGGGCAGCCGCTGCTGGAGATCAGCGGCAAAGAGCAGTTTGCCGCCGTCACGGGGGCGCAGGCGCGGCTGGCGCGGGCGCAGGCCCAGCAAGTGGAAGCCGAGCGTCAGCTCGCCCGCTTTCAGGCGCTGATTGCCAAGGGGGTGATCACCCGCGCCCAGCTCGATAATGCCCAGGCGACGGATCGTGCCGCCCGCGCAGAGGTCAATGCTGCCGATGCGGCCCTCACTCAGGCCCGCGAGGCCTACGGCTATACCCGCATTCTGGCTCCCTATGCCGGAGTGGTGACCAAACGGCTGGTAGAGCTGGGGGAGACTGTCGCCCCCGGTACCCCGCTGCTCTCCGGCTTCTCCCTCGACACCTTGCGGGTGGAGGTGGAGCTGCCCCAATCCGCCCTTTCGCTGGCTCGTGAGCCTGCGGATGTGCAGGTGCTGCTGCCTGATGGCAAGTCTGTTACCCCGGTCAAACTGACCCGCTTCAACTATGCCGACAGCCAGAGCCACGCCTTCAGGTTGCGCCTCGACTTGCCGCCGCAAACCGCCGGGGTATTGCCCGGCATGTGGCTCAAGGTGCAGCTCAAACAGGGTGAACGTCAGGTGTTGCAGGTGTCGGATCGCGCCCTGCTGCGGCAAGGGGAGTTCAACGGCGTCTATCTGCAGCAGCCCGCGGGCTGGGCCCTGACGCCGGTGCGGGTCGGCCATTGTGTCGAGGGACAGTGCGAGATCCTGGCCGGGCTGCAAGCCGGTGACAAGCTGGCTCCAGATGCCTGGGCGCAGCAGCAGGAGGTGGCCCATGAGTAGCGAGCTGAACGGCAACAAGGAGAGGCTGGGGCCCGCGGGTCGGCTGGCTGCGCTGTTTCAGGGCTCGGCTATCACCCCGCTGCTGGCGCTGGTGGGGTTGCTGCTCGGCCTGTTTGCGGTGCTGGTGACCCCCAAGGAGGAGGAGCCGCAGATCGATGTCACCTTCGCCGATGTCTACATTCCCTTCCCGGGGGCCAGCCCGGCTGAAGTGGCCTCTCTCGTTACCACCCCTGCCGAGCAGGTGGTCTCCCAGATAAAGGGCATTGATACCCTCTACTCTTTTTCCCAACCCGATGGTGCCCTGCTGGTGGTGGTGTTCAAGGTGGGGGTAAGCCGCGAGCAGGCCATCGTCGATCTCAACAACCAGCTCGACTCCAACCGCGACTGGTTGCCACAGGGGATCGGAGTCGGTCAGCCGCTGGTGAAACCCCGGGGGATCGATGATGTCCCTATCGTCAGTTTGACCTTATGGAGCAAAGAGGGGAGCAAGCAACTGGGCGCCCCCGAACTGACCCGGGTCGCCCATGAGCTGGAGACCGAACTCAAGCGCATTCCCGGTACCCGCGATATTTACACGCTGGGCAGCCAGAGCGCCGTGCTGCGGGTGATGCCGGATCCGGCGGCCCTCAGCGCCCACGGCATCAGCTGGGGCGAGCTGAGCCAGCGACTGGCGGCCGCCAATCAGGTAGGCACGACACAGGCTATCGAGCAAGACAACAGTGAGATTAAGGTGCAGGTGGGGCAGTTCCTGCAAAGTGAGCAGGAGGCTAGAGAGCTGGTGGTGGGGCTGCACGACGGCAAGCCGGTCTATCTGGGGGAGGTGGCCAAGGTCTATCTGGGTCAGGAGACCCCGACCAAACGCAGCTGGATGGGGCTGGGGCAGGCCAGTTATCCGGCGGTGACCCTGGCCATCGGCAAGCAGCCGGGCCAGAACGCGGTCGAGGTGGCCAAGCGGGTGGAGGCGCGGGTCGAGAGTTTGCAGAACCGGCTCATCCCTGCCGGGGTCGAGGTGACGGTGACCCGGGACTACGGCGTTACCGCCGAGACCAAATCCAACACCCTGATCGGCAAGCTGATTTTTGCCACCACGGCGGTGGTGCTGCTGGTGCTGGTGAGCATGGGTTGGCGCGAGGCGCTGGTAGTGGGCGTTGCCATCGTTATCACCCTGGCGCTGACCCTGTTTGCCAGCTGGGCGTGGGGCTTTACCCTCAACCGGGTGTCGCTGTTCGCGCTGATCTTCTCCATCGGCATCTTGGTGGATGACGCCATAGTCGTGGTGGAGAACATCCACCGCCATCGCGGTTTGGGCAAGGGGGCGCTCAAGGAGCTTATTCCGGGGGCGGTGGACGAGGTGGGGGGGCCGACCATACTGGCGACCCTGACCGTCATCGCGGCCCTGCTGCCGATGGCCTTTGTCAGTGGGCTGATGGGCCCTTACATGAGCCCCATCCCCATCAATGCCAGCATGGGGATGCTTATCTCCCTGCTGGTGGCCTTTATCTTCTCCCCCTGGCTGGCGAGCCATTTGCTCAAGGGTGAGGTGCACGGTGCCCACGGCGAGGCCAAGGCTGGTCTCTTTCACCGGCTGATGACCCCTTTTCTGATCGGTGATGGCGCCAAGAAGGCCAGACGCAAGCTCTGGCTGGCGGTGTTGCTGCTGGTCGGGGCGGCTACTGCCATGCCGGTGGTGCAGTGGGTGGTGCTCAAGATGCTCCCCTTTGACAACAAGTCGGAGTTCCAGCTGGTGCTCGATATGCCGGAGGGGGCGACCCTGGAGCAGACCGAGCGCACCCTGCTGGCGGTCGGGCGAGAGCTTGCCAAGGTGCCTGAGGTGAAGGATTACCAGATCTACGCCGGCACCGCCGCCCCCATCAACTTCAATGGCCTGGTGCGCCACTACTTTGTCCGCAGCGGCGCCAACGTGGGGGATATTCAGGTCAATCTGGTGGACAAGCATGAACGGGATCGCAGCAGTCACCAGATTGCCCAGTCGGTTCGGGAGCCGCTGCAGGCCATCGCCAGTGCGGCAGGGGGCAACCTGAAAGTCGTTGAGGTGCCGCCCGGCCCGCCGGTCTGGTCACCCATAGTCGCGGAAGTGTATGGCCCGACGCCTGCCGCCCGTGAAGCGGCGGCGCGCGCTGTACAGGCCCGCTTTGTAGCCACGGCGGATCTGGTGGATGTGGATATCTATCTGACCGACCCGCAGCCCAAGTGGCGGCTGGTGGTGGATCGCAGCAAGGCGGCCCTGCTTGGGGTCGATCTCGGCGACCTGGTGAGCACCCTCAATGGCGGGGTGGGTTATCAGGATGCCAGCTGGCTGCAGGGGCATGGTGCCAAGTATCCGGTGCCGATCCGCATCGAACTGGCTCCCGGTGACAAACGGGATCTGGCGGGCGTACTGGCCCTCAAGGTGCGCAGCCAGAGCGGCCAGCTGGTGCGGGTCTCCGAGCTGGTGAGTCGTCGTGATGAGCTGGCACCCAGCTATATCATGCACAAGAACATGCAGCCTATGGTGATGGTGGTGGCCGACATGGGTGGCCATACCGACAGCCCGCTCTACGGCATGTTTGCCGCCGGTGCCGACATCGACCTGCCCCAATATTACGTGCAGCAGCCCGATAAATTGGGAGAGGTGGCGCTGTTGTGGGACGGGGAGTGGAAGATTACCTACGAGACCTTCCGCGACATGGGGCTAGCCTACGGGGTGGGGATGATCCTCATCTACCTGCTGGTGGTGGCCCAGTTCCGCTCCTATCTGGTGCCACTCATCATCATGGCGCCCATTCCGCTCACCATCATAGGGGTGATGCCGGGCCACGCCCTGCTGGGAGCCCAGTTTACCGCTACCTCGATGATCGGGATGATCGCCTTGGCCGGGATCATCGTACGCAACAGCATCCTGCTGGTGGACTTTATCGAGCAGCAGCGCAGCGCCGGAGTGGCGTTCGAGCAGGCGGTGATCGAAGCGGCGCAGGTGCGGGCCAAACCCATCATGCTGACGGCGTTGGCGGCGATGATCGGAGCCCTGTTCATCCTCGATGATCCCATCTTCAACGGACTGGCCATCAGCCTGATTTTCGGGATCCTGGTCTCCACTTTGCTCACCCTGGTGGTGATACCCTTGCTCTATTATGCCCTGCTCTCCCGACGCACATGACGGGAGTCACTAGCGAAAGGATGCGCGATGAAGAGAGGTTGGTTGTGGTGGGGAAGTGGCGCTGTGGTAGCGGCGGCTGCTCTGGCATGGTGGTGGCAACCGCAGCCGACGCCGATCAGGCTGGCTGAGGTCGGGCGGGGTGATGTGCTGGTCACTGTGGTCAACACCCGGGCTGGCACCATCAAGTCGTGCCAGCGGGCCGGACTCAGTCTGCCCGGAGGCGGCGTGGTGGAGCAGATCGCCGTCAAGGCCGGGGAGCGGGTAGCCCGGGGAGATCTGCTGCTGACCCTCTGGAGTGACGATATTCACGCCGATCTTGCCCGTGCCCGTGCCCAGCAGGCCCTTGGCAAGACCCAGCGCGAGGAGCGTTGCAGCGAGGCGGCCTACTACGAGCGGGAGGCCAACCGGCTGGCCACCTTGCTGGCCAAAAACCTCACCTCCCGCACCCTCGCCGAGCAGGCCCAGAATCTGGCCGATACCCGCCGCTATGTCTGTCAGGCATCCCGTCAGCAGGAGCGGGTTGACGAGGCGCAGGTCGCCCAGGTGGAGGCTCGCTTGAGCGAGCGCCGCCTGCAGGCGCCGTTTGCCGGTGTGGTGGCAGAGGTCAACAGCAAGCTGGGCGAATACATGACCCCCTCACCGCCCGGAGTGGCCATGCCTCCGGTGATCGATCTTATCGATGATAAGTGTCTGTATGTCTCAGCCCCCATCGATGAGGTGGATGCCGCCCGCCTCAAGGTGGGCCAGTCTGCCCGGGTACTGCTCGATGCTATGCCCGGGCGCGATTTTGCCGCCACCGTCACCCGCATCGCCCCCTATGTGAAGGAGCTGGAGAAGCAGGCCCGCACCGTGGAGGTGGAGGCGGCGCTCACCGCTGTGCCCACCGATGTACCCCTGCTTATCGGCTACAGTGCCGACCTTGAGGTCGAGGTGACCCGCGCCACCGATGTGCTGCGGGTAGCGGCCAGCAGCCGGGCCGACGATGGCAGTGTGCTGCGGCTGGAAGGGGATAAGCTGGTGCGGGTGGTGCCCCGTTGGGGCGTGGAGAACTGGAACTGGATTGAAGTCGCCGAGGGGCTCGCCGCCGGTGATCGGCTGGCCGCCCAGCCCGGACAGATTGTCGGGGAGGGCCCTTTTGGCGCCGCTACGGAGCAGGCGGATGAGTGATCTCATTCGCCTTGATGCCGTCAGCCGTCGTTTCACTCTGGGGGGGAGCGAAGTGGCCGCCCTCGATCGCGTTTCCCTGCGGGTTGCCGAGGGGGAGTATCTGGCGGTGATGGGCCCCTCGGGCTCCGGCAAATCGACCCTGCTCAATGTGCTGGGGCTGCTGGATCGGCCCGATGAGGGGCGTTACTGGCTGGGAGGGGAGGACACCGCCACTCTGTCAGAACCTGCGTTGGCCCAGCTGCGCGGTCATCGCATCGGCTTCGTGTTCCAGTCGTTTCACCTCATCTCCCGCCTCACCGCCCGTGAAAACGTCGAGCTGCCGCTGATGTTGTGCGGGATCGCCCCCGCCGAGCGCCATCGTCGCAGCCAGCAGTTGCTGGGGGAGCTGGGGCTGGAGAACCGGGCCGGACACCGCCCTGCCGAGCTTTCCGGTGGTCAGCGTCAGCGGGTAGCCATCGCCCGTGCCATGGCAATGGCGCCGCGGCTGATCCTGGCCGACGAGCCCACCGGCAATCTCGACTCCCGCTCCGGGGAGGAGGTGATTACCCTGCTGGAGGAGCTCAACCGGGAGCAGGGGATCACGCTGGTGGTGGTAACCCACGACCCGCGCCTCGGTGATCGGGCGGGCAGGCGGATCCTGATGAACGATGGCCGCATCAACATTGATAGCGGCGGTGGCTGAATGCGGCGCCCCGATGTGATCCGCTTTGCCGCCGTGGCCCTGCTGCGCCAGCGCTCACGGGCGCTGGTCTTGATCCTGGCGGTGAGTCTGAGCGTGACCTCGGTGCTGCTGCTCACCGCGCTGGGGGAGGGGGCGAGGCGCTATGTGGCCGACCAGTTCAGTTCCCTTGGCAAGGATCTGCTGGTGATGTTCCCGGGCCGCAAGGAGACCACCGGCGGGCTGCCGCCGGTCACCGGAAACAGTCTGCGGCAGATCACTCTCGATGATATGCACTACCTTGGCCAGCACCAGCCAAACGTGCGGCTGGTGCCGCTGGTGATGGGCTTTGCCGAGGCCAAGCAGGGGGCGCGGCTGCGCCAGACCATGCTGCTTGGCAGCAGCAACGGGCTGCGCGATACCCACGGGCTGGAGCTGCTCTCCGGCCGCTGGCTGCCGGGGGATGCTGCAGAGGATCGACCGGTCGTCCTGCTCGGGGCCAAGGTGGCCCGTGAGCTGTTCGGTCAGGTCGATCCGGTCGGCCAGTGGCTGCGTTTTGACAATCGCCGCTTTCGGGTGGTGGGGGTCTTCACCAGCCAGAGCAGCAATCTGGGGATGGATATGGCCGAGGCCGCGCTGATCCCGGTGGGCAGCGCCATGCGGCTGTTCAACACCGAGGGGCTGTTTCGGCTGCTGATCCAGCCGCTGGCGGGGCAAGCGGTGCCCCCGCTGGTCAAGCAACTGGAGCAGCTGATGCAGGCGCGCCACGGGGTGCTCGATGTGACCGTGGTGCGCCGCGACGCCATGCTGGCCACCTTCTCCACCATTCTCTCGACCCTCACCCTGGCAGTTGCCGGCATCGGCGCCATCAGCCTGCTGGTCTCCGGCATCATGATGATGAATCTGGCGCTGATCAGCACCCGCCAGCGCACCGGCGAGATCGGCCTGCTCAAGGCGCTGGGGGCCGACAGTCGCCAGATCCGCCAGCTGTTTTTGTGGGAGGCGCTGCAGCTGAGCGGCAGTGGCGCGCTGTTTGGCACGGTCTTGGGCTATGCCCTTGTTGCCCTCGCCGGAGTGATTTGGCCCGGATTTCCTGCGGCGGTCCCCTTGCTCGCTACTTTCTGCACCATACCTGCGGCCCTGCTGACCGGGCTGTTTTTTAGCTGGCTGCCCGCCTCCCGGGCGGCACGGCAAGATCCGGTCAGCAGCCTGCGCAGCGGGCAGTGGAGCGGTGGCTGATGCGCGCCGCCGATCTGTTGTTCTGGCTCTGGCGCGCCTTGCTGGCGGGGCGCAGTCGCAGCCTGCTGTCGGCGCTCGGCATCGCCATCGGGATCGCCTCGGTGACCCTGCTCACCGGCATCGGCGAGGGGCTCAGGCTCTATCTGCTGGACAGCTTCTCCCAATTTGGTACCCGGCTGATCGCCGTAACCCCGGGCAAGACAGAGACCGCCGGCGGCCCGCCCGGCATCCTCTCCAGCAGCCGTCCCCTGCTGCTGGAGGATGCCGATGCCCTCGCCAGATTGGCAGGGGTAGAGGCGGCGCTCCCTGTGGTGCAGGGGCAGGGGGAGGTGCGCAGCCGCGGCTTGACCCGCAGCACCGCCATTCTGGGCACAGGTCCGGCTGCGCTCTCCGGCTGGCGGCTCACCCTGGTGCAGGGGCGTTTTCTGCCTGCGGATGACAGTGCCATGCCCCGCGCCTATGCGGTGCTGGGTGCCAAGGTGGCAGCTGAGCTGTTCCCCGGTGGCGATGCACCGGGGAACCTGCTGCGCGCCGGTGATCGCCGTTTTCGGGTGGCTGGGGTGCTGGCCCCCAAGGGGCAATTTCTCGGCTTTGATCTGGACGACATGATCTATCTGCCAGCCGCTCACGCCCAGGCGCTGTTCAACAAGGAGGGGCTGCAGGAGATCGACGTCATCTATCGCGCCGGGCAGGCAGAGGCCGAGATCACAGCCCAGATCCGGCGGGTGCTGATCGCCCGCCACGGCGCCGAGGATTTCACCCTCACCTCCCAGCAGGACATGCTGACCAGCCTCGACAAGATCCTCTCCATCATCAAGCTGGCGGTTGGCGGGCTCGGCATTATCTCGCTGCTGATCGGGGCGGTCGGCATCTTCAGTATCATGAGCATCGCCCAGCAGGAGCGGATCCCCGAAGTGGGCTTGCTGATGGCGCTGGGCTGCCCACGGCGGCGCATTCTATTGCTGTTCCTGCTCGAAGCCGTGGTGCTGGCGCTGCTGGGCGGGGCCATGGGGCTGGCCCTGCTCGGCGGGCTCAAGCTGCTGCTCACCCTGCTGGCGGCCGGCTTGCCGCTCACCCTCCATCCTCTCTATCTGCTGCTGGCGCTCGGTTGCAGCGCCCTGGTGGGCCTGCTGGCCGGGGTCGCTCCTGCGCTGCGGGCAGTGCGTCTCGACCCAGTTGTTGCCCTGCGCGGTGACTAGAGCGCCCCTTTCGCAAGAGGCGCGTTATGCTCGGGTCTGAACAGGGGGGACTAGGTGACCCCCTCTGCAACCGGCACGCTGCGCTCAGATCTGAACAGGGGGAAGTAGCGGCGATCGGCCTGACTCATGTGGCCGACTACCAGCTCCTGAATGATGAAGTTGAGCAGCTCGTCGTTGCCCAGCGTCCCCGCTTTGGCGGCGTGCAGCAGTTGGTTTGCTTTGTTGAGCAGGCGCTGGTGATCCTGACGGTGGCTGACGAGTTCCCGATAGTCTATCTCCGCCAGCATCTGCTCTTCAAAGGCGAAGTGGTGACGAGCCATGTCGAACAGGCTCTCCAGACTCTCCAGAAACGGGGCCGGATCCTCGTGCTGATCTTTCATCCGCTCCAGCAGCCGGTTGGTCAGCACGAAGAGCTGGCGATGCTCGGCATCGATGCGCGGGTGACCGCACTCGTGGCCGGGTTGCCACAGCAGGGCGCCCTGCTCGGGATCAAGGCCCTCGGTAAAGAGGCAGACCCGGCCGCGGCCGCGATTCTTCGCCTGATACATGGCCTGATCGGCGTGGTGCATCAGGGTCTTGGCATCCTCCCCGTGCTCGGGGTAGAGCGCCAGCCCGATACTGCTGGAGATGAGCAGCTCCTGCCCCTCCAGCTGGAACGAATGGCGCAGCTGCTGGTGCAGCTTGTCGGCTACTGCCAGCACTTCGTCGCCGGTCTCCGGCAGCAAGATAACGAACTCGTCGCCCCCCAGCCGTGCCACCAGATCCTGTTTGCGCACGCAGTGGCTCATCCGCTCGGCCACCATATTGAGCAGAATATCCCCGGTCTCATGGCCGAAGGTGTCGTTGATCGGCTTGAAGTGATCGAGATCGATAAACATCAATGCCAGCGGACGGGGCGTCTCCTGCTCCATCAGCTCCTTGAGCCGTTGCTGCAGCAAGCGGCGATTGGGCAACCCGGTGAGGGGGTCGTAGAAGGCGAGGCGGCGCATCATCTCCTCCCGTGCTGCCCGCTCGGTGATATCCCGGGTGACCCCGAGGATCGCCTCAGGCTGGGCATTGTGGTTGCCATGGAGGGTGGTGATGGTCTCGGTGGCCACCAGATGGCCATCCTTGTGGCGCAGCTGGGTGCGAATGACCCGGCGGGTCTGGTCATGCTCTCCCCGCTGCCATGCCTCCAGGGTTGCGGAGATCTCCTCACGCAGCAGTTTCCTTGAGGCATCCGGCAGCAACTGTTTGAGGGGCAGGGCAAACAGCTCGGGGGCCTCGTAGCCGCTCAGGGGGGCGATGGCAGGACTGATATAGCGAAAGCGCAAGCTGGCGGCATCCATGGTCCAGATCACATCGGCGCTGTTCTCCGCCACGAAGCGATAGTGCTGCTCGCTCTGGGCCAGTTCACGGGTCAGCCGCTGGCGATCCCGCGCCTCCTCACGCAGGCGCAGATAGAGGTGCAAGAAGATGCCGAGCAGGGTCATCAGGGTAAAGGTGATAAGCATGGCAACCGCCACGCTCTTGTCGAGCAGCAGCCGTTGCTGGCGCAGCCGCTCCTGCGCCGGGTCGTAGATAAAGCGGTCGAGGTTGGGCAATACCGTGAGCATGCCCGCCTCCAGATAGGTTTTGGCGATCTGCAGCCAGCGCTCCTGCTGCATGTAGCCAGGTTCGATCAGATCTGGCTGCATCAGCTCTCTGGTTTCGCGAGCCTCGAACTCCAGCTGTTCACGGCCAGCCCCGGTCGGGTACTGCTCCATGATGAGGTTGATCATCTCTTCGGGGTGATCCATCGCATAGCGCCACCCCTTGAGGCTGGCCTGCTGGAAGGCATAGACCCGATCCTGTCGGGTGATCAGCTCCCGCTCGGAGGTAAACAGGTTGTCGCCGTAGAAGTCGAAGTCGATGGTGCGCGGACTGAAGACCCGATAGGGGATCCCTTTTTGTTGCAGATAGAAGGGCTCGGTAGTGCTGTAGGCGCTGATGGCATCCACCTTGCCCGCCAGCAGTGCCTCTATCCCCTGTTTGTAGGGAAGGGTGACCCAGTCGCGGCTGCGGGTATGGTAGGAAAGGTAGGTCAGCAGCTCGTTGGAGCCAGGCTCCAGCATCAGTCGCTTGTTGGCCAGGTCGGCCGGGTTGCGAATATCTGGCCGATCCAGCGTGAGCAGAACCAGCGGCGAGTGCTGCAGCAGGGCGGCGAGCACCACCACCGGACGACCGGCAGCCCGATCCAGCAGCAGATCACTGCCGCTGATGCCAAACTGGGCCTTTCCCGAGATCACCTCGCTGACCACATCGGTGCGGGAGTCCGCTTCGCGCAGGGTGACATGCAGACCGGCCTCCCGATAAAACCCTTTGGCGATGGCCGCATAGTAACCGGCAAACTGGAACTGGTGTTGCCACGGCAACTGGACGATGACCTGCTCGCCGGCTCGCACGGGGGGAGAGGTCAGGGTCGCGATGACCATACTGACCAGCATTGGCATAAACCAGCTGAGGGGCTGGCGGGGGGCTGCGTTCTCCGTCATACAACGTTTCTCTCGGGAGCGGTGTCTAGGCTAGATTCAAGCAATTTTGTGTCACCTGCAAGGGGAGAAAAGGCGTTTGCAATAGGGTATAGGGGGGTTGGGAAGTCATTTTTGTGTCGTTCATCACACGGGATGGATACATGCCGTTTTTTTGCAAGTTATGTGACCAATAAGAGAGTCATATGGCCTATCGAAGTGGTCGCATTCTAGCCACTTTTTCCCGTTTTTATCGTTGTCATTGTGGCTTGACTGCATTTTTTCCGTGGTTGCACGTCAAGCTGTGTCGTTATATCAATAGATACTTTTATGGGGAGGTCAGGTGTGACGCAAATGTATCGCGGCTGCTGCACACCGGTTAATGTGCGATGGCTCAGTGATGGTACCTCGTCAGTGTTATCATGCTGCCCCCAGTTCCGGATAAGGTCTTTTTATGTCCCGCTTGCGTCTGCTTGTCTCCGACTCTCACGATCCCCTGTTCAATCTGGCCGTTGAGGAGTGCATCTTCCGCCAGATGGATCCCGGCCAGCGGGTGCTGTTCCTCTGGCGCAATGCCAATACCGTGGTGATTGGCCGTGCCCAGAATCCGTGGAAGGAGTGCAATACCCGCCGCATGGAAGAGGACGGGGTGACCCTGGCGCGTCGCAGCAGCGGTGGCGGCGCCGTGTTCCACGACCTTGGCAACAGCTGCTTCACCTTCATGGCGGGCAAGCCGGAGTATGACAAGAGCGTCTCCACCGCCATCGTGCTGGATGGGCTCAAGCGATTGGGGATCGAGGCGTTTGCCTCCGGTCGCAACGATCTGCTGGTGGCGACCCCGGACGGGGAGCGCAAGGTATCGGGGTCGGCCTATCGGGAGACTCTGGATCGCGGGTTCCACCACGGCACCCTGCTGCTGGATGCCGATCTCGGCCGCCTTGCCAACTACCTCAACCCCGACCCCAAGAAGCTGGCGGCCAAGGGGATCACCTCGGTGCGCAGCCGGGTGGCCAATCTGTGCGAACTGTTACCGGGGATCGACCATCAACAGGTGAGCGAGGCGCTGCAGGAGGCCTTTTTCCACCATTACGGTGCGCGAGTTGAGCCCGAGCATATCTCCCCGGAGCAGATGCCGGATCTGCCGGGCTTTGCCGAGACCTTCGCTCGCCAGCGCAGTTGGGAGTGGAACTACGGCCATGCACCGGCTTTCAGCCATCTGCTGGAGGAGCGGTTCAGCTGGGGCGGGGTGGAGCTGCACTTTGATGTGGAGAAAGGGGTCATCACCCGGGCACAGCTCTTTAGCGATACTCTGGAGCCGGCCCCGTTTGATCTGCTGGCGGCCGAACTGGCGGGTTGCGGCTATCGACCGGACGCTGTTGCCGCGCGCCTGCATCCCTGGCTGGCGGCCTTCCCGCAGCAGCAGAGCGAGCTGGCGGAGTTTGCCGAGTGGCTGTTGACCTCCCTGCGTTGAGGGGGACGCTGCGCAGATGATGGTCTGGTAGTGAGGGCGCTGTCAGCCAGGATGGGAGCAAGATCACGAAATATAAAGAGGCGCCTCAAAGGCGCCTTTTTGCCAGCCCTTGTGCTGGCTGATACATGACAAAAAGTAGGGTAGGCCATTAGATATTGTCACTGTCGGCCCCGCTGGTACAGGGGTATAACGGCCGCACATTTGCTGTACTAATGGTATAAAAATGAGTGACTTAGTTTATCTGCAAGACGAAAGCGTCAATGCCGTCCACCCCGATTTCTCCGCCCGTTTCGCCACCGTCAAAGCCAACATTTTCTCGCGCAATCCCGATCTCTGGCCCGTTTTTCGCGAACCCGGATTTGCCACCCTCAACGAATTTCGGGCCCGTGGCCTGGCCCCCGATGCCCGCCTGAACGCCTGGCCAGATGGCCGCGCCCGCTTGGCCGATCTCTGCGAGACCATGCCGGTGCCCGCCACCATGCGCACTCCGGGCGAGCCGATGGCCGAGCTGCTGTTTGCAGCCGCGCTATCGAAGGATTGGGAGAATCCCTCCAGCGTCGAGAACGTCATCACCATGTCGGCGGATCCCGCCATCTACGGTGCCCAGCTGGGCATTCTGGCCAACCCCAATCTGGTCTACTCCGAATACGCCGGGGTCGCCGAGGAGCTGGAAAAGAAGGTGGTGCGCCAGATTGCGCTGCTGGCAGGCTATGACCCCGAGCGGGCCACCGGCATCTTCACCCAGGGGGGGACCTTCTGTAACCTCTACGGCTACCTGCTCGGCATTCGCAAAACCTTGCCGGAGGCCAAGCACAAGGGGCTAGGCCACTATCAGGATTACCGCATCATCAACTCCCAGGGCGGTCACTACTCCAACATCACCAACCTCTCCCTGCTCGGGGTCGATATCGAGAACAAGACTATCCGCATTCAGGTGGGGGAGAACAATGACATCGATCTCGACCACCTCGAGTGCACCCTGACCGCCTGTTTTGCCCTGAAACACGTGGTGCCCACCATCATGCTCACCATGGGCACCACCGACACGTTCGGGGTGGATCAGGTGAAACCCGTGTTCGAGCTGCGCAATCGCCTCTGCGAGCAGTTCGAGGTGGCGGTCAAACCTCACATCCACGTCGATGCCGCCATCGGCTGGTCGATGATCTTCTTCCTGGGTTACGACTTTGCCGCCAACCCGCTTGGCATCAATGCCGCAACCCTGGCCGGGATCGAGCGCAACGTAGCGCGCTTTGCCGAGCTCAAATATGCCGACTCCTTCACTGTCGACTTCCAGAAGTGGGGCTATGTGCCCTACACCTCCAGTCTGGTGATGATCAAGGAGCAGGATGACCTCAAGGCGATGGAGAATGACCCGGAGAACTTCTCCTACTTCGAGCGGGACATTCAGGGGCAGACCCACCTGCAATCCACCATCGAGTGCTCCCGTGGCGCGAGTGGCCTGTTTGGCGCCTATGCGGCGCTCAACTACATGGGAGTGGAGGGGTATCGCATCGTGCTGGCCCACTGCCTGCAAAATGCCAACTACTTCCGCTATCGCCTGAGCCAGCTTGGCAACGTCAAGCTGGTGGCGCAGGAGAATCAGGGGCCGAGCGTCGGCTTCAAGATCTACAACCCCGAGTGGGTGAGCGATCCGGAGGCCGAGTTCGCTTTCGAACTGGCGCGCTCCAGCGATCCCGCCTACAAGGCGCGGCTGCAGCGCAATACCGACTATCACCGCAGCCTGTTCAAGGGGCGTGGCAAAGTCGGGCTCTACACCAACTGGGTGGAGGCGGTGGCCCACTCCGACTATGACGCCCGCGGCAAGTACTCCTACATCGCCGGGGAGAAGGCGGTATTTATGAACCCTGCCTGCACTCGCGAGCAGATCGACGCCTTTATCGACCATATTCGCGGTTGAGGGCGGTTGCCCTGACAGTCGAGCGCGGTCAATGGTGGCAAGAGGTGGTTGGGGTGTATCACGCCAACAGATAAACAAAGGGCAAGCCGGCTGGCTTGCCCTTTGTTTTTGCGGCTCTGTTTTTGCAGCACTGTGCGTAATCAGTGGGGAAGGGCGGGTTCAGAGGGCCAGCAGTTGCTCGTTCTCGACAATCTCGCACCCGGCGGGCAGTTTCGAGAGGGCGATCATGGCGCGAGCCACCTGACTGGCCTCGATGGCGCGCCAGCGGGCGAGCTTGCCCACCAGCAGTGGCCGAAACAGCGGATAGATGGTCTGAAAGATCTGCTCGGAGAGGCGCGGTGGCTGGCGATCCCCGAGCAGCATGGCGGGCCGCACGATGGCGAGCCGTGGCCAGGATTGGGCCAGCAGGGCCTGCTCCATCTCTCCCTTGGTACGCGGATAGAGAGCCGGGGACGATGCGCTGGCCCCCATGCTCGAGACCACGATAAGGCGCTGACAGCTGTGACGGCGGGCCAGCTCGGCAAAGGCGACCACATAGTCGAGATCGACCCGGCGAAACGCCTCGGCAGAGCCCGCCTCCTTGCGGGTGGTGCCGAGGGCACAGAAGGCGATATCCACCGGGCGGGAGAGGGTAACGCTGGCCAGATCATCAAAATTGACCGGTAGCCAGTGGTGCGCCTCCTTGCCCGGCTTTCGACAGAGCAGGGTCAGTTCATGTTCGGCAGGCAGTTGCTGCACCAGTTCGCGACCGATCAGGCCGCTGGCTCCGGCAATCAGGATCCGGCTCATGGGGATTCTCCCTGTGTCATTCGATGGTGTTGATGCCATGGTGGCGGCTCATCAGCATCAGGCAATTTGCGAGCTGCTGCAATGGGGAGAAATGACGCAGTGTTGTCGGGCAGGATGAATTACGCGGGGCTGGATAAAACAAAACCGGCACGAGGCCGGTTTTGCGGGATATCAGAGTGGGGTATTGAAGGCTGCTGGCAGTGGGAAGTCACCCGTCACTGTGGTCAGCCTGTCGTTGGCGAAGGTGACAGTGAGCTCTTTGCGCTCCTTGTCGCCGTGGCCCGGCTGGAATTCATAGAGGTAGTACCAGGTGTTGGGGTCAAAGCCGTCACGCAGCATGGGGGTCCCCAGCACATAGCTGACCTGCTCGCGGGTCATCCCCTGGCGCAGTTTGTCGACCTGTTTTTGTTCCACATAGTTGCCCTGGGGAATATCGATACGATAGACCAGGCTGCAACCGGAGAGGGTGAGGGCGGTCAAAGCCGCGGCAATCAGGTGTTTCATCCGCATATCGAGTTCAGATCATCCATACAGTCTTTTTGGCTCGGCAAATCATACCGACTCCCTCCACGGAAGTAAAAAGCCATTGATCCATCAGCCAATAAAAAGGGCCGCACTGCGACCCTTTCTGGCAATCCGGTGGCCTTTACATCGCCGCGCGGAAGATGGCGACGATCTCTTCGTGGCTGGCCTGTTTCGGGTTGGTGAAGCCGCAGGCATCTTTCAGGGCGTTGCTGGCCAGGGTATCGAAGTCATCGGCCTTGACGCCGAGCTGCTCCAGACCGGCCGGGATCTTCACATCCAGCGCCAGCTGCTTGATGGCGGCAATGGCAGCGGCGGCGCCCTGCTCGTCGTTCATGGCGCTCACATCCACCCCCATGTAGCGGGCGACATCCTTCAGGCGAGCGGCGCTCACCTGGGCGTTGAACGCCTGAACGTGGGGCAGCAGCACGGCGTTACAGACACCGTGGGGCAGGTCATAGAAGCCGCCCAGCTGGTGGGCCATGGCGTGCACGTAGCCGAGGCTTGCGTTGTTGAAGGCCATGCCGGCCAGGAACTGGGCATAGGCCATCTGCTCGCGGGCATGCAGGTCATCGCCATGGTGAACAGCGGTGCGCAGGTGCTTGGCAATCAGCTCGATGGCCATCACGGCGCTGGCATCGGTCACCGGTGTGGCGATGGTGGAGACATAGGCCTCGATGGCGTGGGTCAGGGCATCCATGCCGGTGGCGGCGGTGAGACCGGCCGGCTTGGCCAGCATCAGCTCGGGATCGTTGACCGACATCAGCGGGGTAACGTGCTTGTCGATGATGGCCATTTTCACGTGGCGCGCTTCGTCGGTGATGATGCAGAAGCGGGTCATCTCGGAGGCGGTACCGGCGGTGGTGTTGATGGCGATAAGCGGCAACTGTGGCTTGGCGGAGCGATCCACCCCTTCGTAATCCTTGATGCTGCCACCGTTGGCGGCGACCAGCGCAATGCCCTTGGCGCAGTCGTGGGGCGAGCCGCCACCCAGCGAGATGACACAGTCGCAGCCGTTGGCCTTGATCATGGCCAGACCTGCTTCAACGTTGCTGGTAGTGGGGTTGGGTTTGGTCTCATCGAAAACAGCGCTTTCAATGCCATGTTCAGCCAACAGGGTGGTGAGCTTGGCGACCACGCCGATCTGGTTGAGGATTTTGTCGGTGACGATCAGCGCCTTGCGATAGCCGTAACCCTTGATATCGGCGGCAGCCTCTTGCAGACAGCCGGCACCCATCAGGTTGATTGCGGGAATATAGAATTTGAATGTAGCCATGATGGACTTCCTGTAGTTAGCCATTAAGTGGTAGTTGAGAGCTAGGCTACCATCTAGAAAGGGATACAAAAGCATCTTGTTTACAACTTTACGGGGTCGATCACGAGTCGTTAATTAAGCGCTGAACCAGGCTTGACTTTCCCGCATCTGACTCGATTGGCAGAAAAACGTTTGTCAATTATTTCATTGAGTTAGCAAACGTTTTGCACAATGTTTGTCACTGTCAATGCGTGGAAGTGTGAGGCGCTTCAAGGAATTGGAAAGCGCTTTCGACCATAGTTGGCGCCTCCCCGAAGAGGGGGGTAAAGGCTTGAAAGTATCATAAAGAATCATCTTAACTTGTGCCCTGACCATGCTGGCAGGGGGCAACCAGGAGTCCAATATGTCTGATGTATTTCACTTGGGTTTGAAGAAAGCGGATCTGCAAGGCGCCACCCTGGCGATCGTCCCCGGTGACCCCGAGCGCGTGAAGCGTATCGCAGAGCTGTTGGATAACCCGGTGCACCTGGCCAGCCATCGTGAATTCACTACCTGGCGCGGCGAGATGGACGGCAAGGCCGTGATCATCTGCTCTACCGGTATTGGTGGCCCGTCCACCTCCATCGCGGTAGAAGAGCTGGCCCAGCTTGGCATCCGCACCTTCCTGCGTATCGGCACCACCGGCGCCATCCAGCCGCACCTGAACGTGGGTGACGTGATCGTGACCACCGGTTCCGTGCGCCTCGACGGTGCCAGCCTGCACTTCGCACCGATGGAGTTCCCGGCTGTTGCCGACTTCGACTGCACCACCGCGCTGGTCAACACCGCCAAAGAGATGGGCTCCAAGCTGCACATCGGTGTGACTGCCTCCTCTGACACCTTCTACCCGGGTCAGGAGCGTTACGATACCGTATCCGGCCGCGTAGTGAGCCGTTTCCAGGGTTCCATGAAAGAGTGGCAAGCCATGGGCGTGCTGAACTATGAAATGGAATCTGCAACCCTGCTGACCATGTGCTCCAGCCAGGGCCTGCGTGCCGGTATGGTGGCTGGCGTTATCGTCAACCGCACCCAGCAAGAGATCCCGAACGCCGAGACCATGGCGAAGACCGAATCTGATGCCATCAAGATCGTACTGGGCGCTGCCCGCAAGCTGATCTGATAGCACCACAAAGAGTGGGGGGTGGGGGCCGTTGCGAAAGCGCGGCCCCTATCTTTATCCGCCGTTTACCGCTTTTCCTCTCCCGTCACGCCTTTCACTGATCCCGTCGCACTTGCGCTGGTTGTCTCTGCTGGCTGCCTCTACCTATTGCCCCTAAAAAGGCGCCGCACAGCGGATCTGCATCGGCTCGCCGCTCATCGGATGAGTAAAATCCAGCTCGCTGGCGTGCAGCATCAGCCGCGGCGCCTGTTCGCAGCTGGCTGGCAGCAGGCCACCATAGAGATCGCAGCCGAGGATGGGGTGACCCAGCAGCTGACTGTGGATGCGCAGCTGATGGGTGCGGCCGGTCTCCGGCACCAGTCGTACCCGGGTCAGTGGCACGGTCTGCCCCTGTATCTGCTGCGCCAGCCGCTCAATCACCCGATAGCGGGAGCGGGCGGGTTTGCCGCTGGCGGCGCAGATCTTCATCAGCGGAAAGAGGGCTGGATCCTTGGCGATAGGGGCGTCGATAACTCCTTCGTCGTCAATCAGATGACCGCAGAGCAGGGCGCTGTAGGCTTTGCTCACCGCCCGCTGGCTGAACTGCTGGCAGAGCAGGGCATTGATGGCCTTGTTTCTGGCGACCACCATGATGCCTGAGGTGCCAAAATCTAGGCGATGCACCAGGGTGCAGCCGGGGAAATCCTGCACCAGTCGATAATGAACCGAGTCGAGATTCTGCGGATTTTTGCCCGACAGACTCAGCAGGCCGCTTGGCTTGTTGATGAGCAGCAGGTGTTCATCCTCGAACAGGATCTCGATGGCGGCCTTGCAGGGCGGGGCGATAAAGGTGTCGACGATAACGGACATAGGTGGCACAGGCTGGAAACGGGGTGCGATCATACCCGAACCGGCTCGGCCGGGCGAATGGGTGGTGCGCAGCCTCGGAAAATGAACGGAATGACGTCATGCAACCTATTGATAATGAGCCGTGTTGAGCGAGGCGGTGTACAGTGCAAACCGCCCAGGTCAGCAACAAGGCCCCGTTTTGTGACCCCTTCCCGAGTTCATCCGAGGCTTGCTTGTTAAGGTATGGCTCCCTGTTATGTTGTAAGGACTCATCCCATGGCACTGCCCGTTATTCTCGATTGTGATCCCGGCCACGACGACGCCATCGCCCTGATTCTGGCGCTGGCCAGCCCTGAACTTGACGTGTTGGCAGTTACCACCAGCGCGGGCAACCAGACACCGGACAAGACCCTCAACAATGCCCTGCGCATCCTCACCTTGCTGGGGCGGGACGATATTCCGGTGGCGGCCGGGGCGCCGAAACCGCTGGCCCGCGAGTTGATTATCGCCGACAACGTCCATGGCGAATCGGGCCTCGATGGCCCCAAGTTGCCGGATCCCGCCTTTGCACCGCAGAGGATGACGGGGATCGAGCTAATGGCCCAATGTCTGCGCGAGAGCCCGGAGCCCGTGACCCTGGTGCCGACCGGCCCGCTCACCAATATCGCCCTGCTGCTGGCGGCTCACCCCGAGCTAAAGGGCAAGATCGCCCGCATCGTGCTGATGGGGGGCGCCGCGGGGGCCGGCAACTGGACCCCGGCCGCGGAATTCAATATTTATGTCGATCCGGAAGCGGCCGATATGGTGTTCAAGTCGGGCATCCCCATCATCATGTGTGGCCTCGATGTGACCCACGAGGCGCAGGTGATGGATGAGGATATCGAACGGGTGCGCGCCATCACCAACCCGGTGGCCCAGTGTGTGGCCGGGTTGCTCGACTTTTTCATGATCTACCATCGGGATCCCAAGTGGGGATTTGCTGGTGCGCCGCTCCACGACCCCTGTACCATTGCCTGGTTGCTGGCTCCCGAGTTGTTTCACGGGGTCGAGTGCCGGGTCGATATCGAGACCCGGGGGGAGCATACCGTGGGGATGACGGTGGTGGATCGTTATGGTCTGACCGGCAAGCCAGCCAATGCGCTGGTATTGTTGGGGCTGGATCGTCCGGGCTTTATCGATCTGCTGGTGACGCGGCTGCGGGCGTTTGACTGAGCGCCGGTTCATTTTTGCAAGAAGGGGCGGGGAATGTGGAAGAGAGGCTTGGTGCTGCTGGCCGGGTTGCAACTGACAGGCTGTGCGACGCCATTCGAGCGGATGTGGCAGGGGCTGGCGACCTGTGAATTTACCGATCTCTATGTGGATGAGACGGGCAGGCCCGCCAATCTACAATTGGCCAACTACACCCCCTACAAGGTGAGCGACGGCTTTGCCTGGTACAAGGTGCACGAGGAGCTGCACGGCTTGCCGGTGGTCGGTTTTATCGTGCCCGCTTCCAGCTTCGAAGTGCATGCCCTCTTTGTCGATACCCCCATCGCCAATGCCCGCCGGTTGACCCACAACGCCTACGGCAGCGAGTTTGGTGACGAGCAGAAGCATGACGAGGGGTTGGCGCCCCTATTGCTGCGCGATCCCAACAACCCCAAGCGCTCCATCATCGACTGCACCCGCGGTGAGTCAGACGGGGAGCTTGAAGATTCGGCCATGCCCGAGTAGAGCCACCTGTTAGGCCATCGGCCTGAAAAAAGAGGGGCCAGCCTTGTCGGCTGGCCCCTCTTTTTTATTGTTGCTTAGCGCCCTGATCAGGGATAGCTCAACGTCTCCTTGATAAGCGGCAGTTGAGCCTTGATCCATGCCGGATTGCAATAGGTTCCCCAGTCGCAGGCCTGACTCGACATCATTTCAGGGATAGCTCAACGTCTCTTTGATAAGCGGCAGTTGAGCCTTGATCCATGCCGGATTGATGGGGCCCCAGTCGCTGATGCGGTAGTGTCCCTGCAGGTGGCGAGCCCCCTCGGTCTGCTCGAAGGCGCAGCTGATGTCGAGCTCGGCCAGCGCGCTCAGGGTATCTTGCGCGGTGCGGCGCGGCATGCCGGTTGCCTCCATGATGGCGGGCACCGTATCCGTGCCTTGGCTGATCAGCCAGGCCACGTAGAGCCGCCGGTAGAAACTGGTGCGGGTCTTGCTCGGCTCCATCAGATCTCATCCTCAAGACGATCGAAGTAGCGCCAGGTTGCGATGGCGGCTTTGCCCATCACCAGTGCCCAGAGGCCGAACCAGAACCAGCGGAAGAAGCTCCAGGTGGAGGCGTCAGGCTCTGTGCTCTCGATCTTGGTGACGTTGGGGAACATGGAGAACATGTTCACGCGCCAGCCGTAGGAGGTGATGATGGCTAGGCGTTTCTCGAACTCCATCGACTTGGCCTTGGCCTGGACGTCGGCGGCGTTGAACTTAAAGTAGAAGGGCCAGCCCCACTCGGTATCCTCATTTCTGAACACCCGGATCTTCTCGCCGGGGCGCTCGGTGTAGATGTAATAGACGTCGGTGGTGGGGCCGTCAGCCGGGTTTTTCTGGCTGATGGGGCCATCCTTGTCGGTGCGCTTCACCTCGACCCCGGTGATGGTAGCGATGGTGTGCTCCGGCAGGTAGTAGTCGAGCCAGGCGGCGGAAATGAGGGCGATGAGCCCCAAGGCGATAAAAGCGGGTTTCTTGAATCTCAGGCTCATGGTGTGCTCACGTGAGGGGGAGTAACGTGCCTCTACCATACCGATATTTGACAGGGCAGCCCAGCCCCTTATGGCGCCACAAGCCAAAAAATGGCGTTTAAAACAGATACAAAGCCATTGATCCATCAACAAGAAAGGCCCTTGCGGGCCTTTTTGTCTGGTTCACTTTGTGCGCTTACAGCTGGAATTGGGCCAGCTGCTTGCGTTGCTGCTCGGCGAGCTGGGAGAGTTCGTTGCTGGCACTGGCGCTCTGGCTGATGCCGGCGGAGCTCTGGCTCACGATCTCGTGAATATTGGTGATGTTGCGGTTGATGTCGGCAGTGACGCAGGACTGCTCCTCGGCTGCGGTGGCGACCTGGGCGTTGGCGTCGTTGATCTGGCGTACGGCACCGGTAATGCCACTCAGCAGATCCTGCACCTGAGCTGACAGGCGTTGGTTATGACCGAGGATCTCCAGGGTCTCCTGCACGCCGTTGTTGGCGGATTGGGACTGGCTCTGCAGCCGCTCGATGATGGCCTGGATCTCCTTGGTGGAGTCCTGGGTACGGGCTGCCAGCATTCTCACCTCGTCGGCCACCACCGCAAAACCACGACCCGTTTCGCCGGCACGGGCCGCTTCGATGGCGGCATTGAGCGCCAGCAGGTTGGTCTGCTCGGAGATCCCCTGGATCACTTCAATTACCTTGCCGATCTGCTCGGACTGGGATTTGAGCTGAGCCACGATGGCGGCAGCATCTTCCAGACTGCCTGCCATCCGGCTGTTGGCGGCGATGCTTTCGGTAAAGAGGGCGAGCCCCTGTTCGACCCGGCCATTGGCATCCCGCGCCAGCTCGTCGGCGATGGCGGCGTTGTGGTTGACGTTGTCTGCTGTGCTGGAGAGTTCGGTCACGGCGGAGGCGACCTGTTCGATCTCGCTGTGCTGCTGCTGGGCGTTGGCTTCAGCCTGGGTCATCACGGCGGCCAGCTCGGTGGCGGCGGAGGCGACGCTGTTGCTGATCCCGGTCAGGTTCTCGATGGTGCTACCAAGTTGCCCCAGAGTGAGGTTGATATCTTTGGCCAGACGGGTCAGCTCGTTGTTGCCATCCGCTTTGGCGCGCACGTTGAAGCGCCCTTGCGCCACGGCGTGCATCACCTCTTGCAACTGACCGATGGGGCTGACGATGCGACCGGAGAGGACCCAGCCACAGATCAGCGCCGCCAGTAGGGTACCGGCGGTGAGCAGCAGGGTACGCAGCAGGGTTGCGTCGTAGTGAGCCTGCTCGTCGGCCAGCTCTTGCTGGATCAGCTGGTTGATGTGGGCCGACATGCTGTCGATCTGTTTGATCAGCTGTTCACCCAGCTCGCGGAAATGGAGGCGGGCCGCCTCGTAGGCGACCGGATCGCCGCCACCCTGATGTTTTTGCGCCAGCAGCGGCAGCATGTTGCTGCGGGTATGGCTGAGGTAGGCCTGCAGGGCGGCAGCGACCTGCCGGTTATCCTGCTCGGCACCGGGGAGCACCAGACGGCCGAGAATGGTGTTGATCTCCTGCTCGGCGCTGTTGAGGTTCGCAGGTAGTGCGGCAAACAGCTTGGCATCGTAGAGGCCATAGATGGCGCTGGTGCGCAGCCGGTAGGTGGCGTGGATCAGTTTGGCAATATCGTCCTTGTGCTGGACCACGCTCTGGGTCGTCTCATCTATGTCATTGATGGCTTCATCCAGCCCCTGTTTACTGATGGCAATCATCACCATCATCAGCAGGCTGGCCAGCAGCAGCGGTATCAGGACCTGGACACGTATTGATAGATTATTCAATGACATAAATGGCTCTAATCCGAAATGGGAGGAGCCGACATATTACACACCTACGTCAGGAGCTGTCACAGGCTTTTATTGCTGAAATTTGCTGAAGAAAAGGTTTTTCCTTGTGAAAAAGGCGCCATATATGCATGATTGAACGCTTGATCCCCTGAATATGTGGTACAACTGGCCGGATTGAGTCAATCCTGTCCCGTTTTCGTGATTCCCCGCTCTTGGCGTATGGAGGTGTGTAGTGTCCAGCTGGATCGATCCGGCCATTCTGGCTCTGTTTATCCCGACCTTTTTCTTTGTCTCGGTGACCCCCGGCATGTGCATGACCCTGTCGATGACGTTGGGGATGAGCCTGGGGGTGCGCCGTACCCTGCACATGATGTGGGGGGAGCTGATCGGAGTCGGGTTGGTCTCGGTGCTGTCGGTGATCGGGGTGGCTGCCATCATGCTCAACTATCCGGGGATCTTTGCCGCCTTCAAATATGTGGGGGGCGCCTATCTGGTTTGGCTCGGTATCCAGATGTGGCAGGCCAAGGGGAAGATGGCCATTCCGGCGGATCTTTCGTCCGGTCAGCAGACCAGCGCCATGGGACTGGCGGTGCAGGGTTTCGTCACCGCCATTGCCAACCCCAAGGGGTGGGCCTTCATGATCTCCCTGCTGCCACCGTTCATTTCGGCCAGCAAGCCGATGGTGCCGCAGATCACTGCGCTGGTGGCGCTTATTCTGGTCATCGAATTCTCCTGCCTGCTGCTCTACGCCAGTGGTGGCCGAACTCTGCGCCACTTCCTCGCCAAGAGCGGCAACGTCACCCTGATGAACCGCATCGCCGGTACTCTGATGCTGGGGGTGGGAGTCTGGCTGGCGCTTGGTTAAGCGCTGTTAGTGACCCCCACCAGACAAGAAAAATGCCACCGGTCGGTGGCATTTTTTATGAGTGCCAAGTGGTTCAGCGGGGTTTGAAACGTGTGACCCAGGGGTTGGCGGTGATGCCATGCAGCAGCACGCTCAATATGATGGTGCAGAGCACAGTGGCGATGATGGGGCGCTGGCCAATCAGGGCAGGCTGGTTTTGCAGCACCATCACTGCAAAGACGATACTGGCAAGGCCCCGCGGGCCGAACCAGCCGATAAAGAGCTTGAGCTCTGGCTTGAGGCCGGTGCCGAGCAGGCTCAGCCAGACCGGCACCATCCGCAGCAGGGTGAGGCTGGCAATGGCATAGAGCCAGTATTGCCAGTGCATCAGCTCCGACAACATGGGGAGCAGAGTTGCGCCAAACACCATCCAGATCACCACGGAGAGCAGGTCGCCGTAGCCTTCGCAACTGTCCATATAGGCGTGCTTGTGTTCACCGAGTCTGCGCCCGATAAAGAGACCGCCGACAAAGGCGGCGATAAAGCCGCTCCCCCCCAGACTCTGGGCCAGCGCAAAGCAGAGCAGGGCCAGTCCCGGCATGGTGAGCTGGCGCCAGAGCGGCAGTTGCCAGCCGTTGAGATAGGAGATTTTCAGCAGCCGTATGGTTAGGCTGGTCAGTACAAAAGCGACCAGGAGGCCAATGCCGATCTCCTCCAGCATCAGGGTGATGGCCAGCGTGGCTGTGCCTGCGTGCTGCTCTGTGGGGGCGATAAGGGCCAGCAGCAGAAGCAGCACAGGCACACAGATGCCGTCGTTGAGGCCGCTCTCCTGATTGAGCCCTTCGCGCAGTGGCGCCGGTACGGCCGGGTTGCTCACCACCGCCTTGCCGAGCGCCGCATCCGTGGGGGCAAGAATGGTGGAGAGGATGGCCATCTCCAGCAGTGGCAGGTCGGGGAAGATCCAGTGACCAAACAGGGCTCCGGCGATGAGCGTCAGTGGCAGGCCGATCATTAGCAGCCGGATGGGGAGCTGCCGGTTGGCCAGCAATACTTGCCAGTTGGTATTGGCGGCATCGTTGAACAGAACGATAACCAGAGTCAGCTCGGCCAGCAGCTTGATGCCGGCGCTGTCGATAGAGAGGGAGAGCAGCTCCAGCCCGCCAGGCCCCAGCAACCAGCCGGTCAGCAGAAAGAGCAGGGGGCCGTTGACCAGCTTTGATTCGAAGCGCCCCGCGATCAGGCTGTAGATCAGCAAGAAGGCAGCGATCACCGCCAGATTCTGGTAAAGCAGATGTGTATCCATACAAGCTCCCTTGAAACCATCTTGTCAGGGCTGTTTAACTGCCATCCTGGCCCCGGGTTATGCCCGATATTCTCAGTGATTAACTCTTTGTTGCCGTAACTGTGCGCACACCTTGTCCAGAGTGGCTGTGCCCATCACGCCTGCCGAGGCAGATCAATCGGTCAGGCAGTCGGGGTCGAACACATACTCCCCATCCAGCCAGCGCACGATTTCGTCGACGCAGGATTGGTCACGAAACGGCAGGTAGCGGGCCTTGAGATGGGCCACCTGCTCAGGGGTCAGCTGGGCCATCCCTATGTCCTGAAACAGCGGCAGGTCGGCCTCGATCATCGCCGAGATCTGTGGGCCGCAGGTGGCGTTGAGGGCGGCATGCTGCGCCTTGTCGGGGTCGTACTGCTTGCCGAGGCGGTAGCTCATCGGCAGGGTGGCGAGGGGTAGGGTCGACAGCGCCGCCTGTTTCATCGGGTTGACCGCGTGGCCAGAGACCAGCTCTGCCAGCTCGGCAGGGCGATTCTCGAAGGCGCGCAGGTGCAGGTAGCTGCTCGCCTTGCTGCCATCGTTGACCGGGTAGTTGTCCCACAGGAAGGGCTTGCGGCCGAGCAGTTCGGTCACCTGCTTGAGGTGGCTGGCCGGATATTCGCTGGAGCAGACCTTGGGGCCGGTCCAGAAGATCTCGAAACGGCGATCGAGCCGCTCGCCAAGCTCCTCCAGATAGTGGGGAGGCATGGCGCCAAACACCTTCTCCAGCACCGGATCGGTCGAGTAGTAGCTGGGGCAGAAGATGAGGCGGGTCGCCTTGCTGTGAGCCGCGATGTCGTGGGCGATGATGAGCTGATGGTGCGCCAGATCCGGGGTATCCCCCTTCATGTCGTCAAACAGCACTGCCAGAATGTCAGGCTGCAGCATCTCGTCGATGAGGCGCACTTTCTCAAGCAGCGCCGAGCGTTTGCGATCGTAGTCGTGATGAGCCCCCATGGGGCTCAAGCCCACCCCGAAGGCGAGGCCGTTGGCGCGGCACTGGCGCGCCAGTTCGGCGAGATCCGCCAGCTGCTGCTCGGGCCAGGGGAGGGCCCAGTGCTTGCGCAGATAGCCATCCTCTTTCGGTGCATAGATATAGAAACCGTAACCGTGGCGTGGCAGCCACTGGGCGTAGCGGGCGCGGGCCTGCCAGCTCCATCCCTTGCCAAAAAAGCCTTCAATGACCCCCAGATTGGCAGCGGGGGGCAGGGGGCCGGACAGCAAACTTTGATATGGCATAACTCTCTCCCTTCTTGCTGGGGACTTGATACGGGACGGTCAGTCAGACCGGGTCCTCTTCCTGAAAGCGCACCCCGATCTTGCTCGGCACGCTCTCGTCCATTTCGGCCACGGTCCAGATCAGGCCCTGCCATTCGATGTTGTCACCGACCACCAGATTATCGCCCAACTGACTGGCAATAAAATCGCCCAGTGTCTGATCCGCCACCTCGCTCACATCCAGCCCGTAAAGAGGGGCGAGATCCACCAGCCGTGCCGCCGCTTCCAGCAGGAAGTCACCGAAGAAGCGGGGGCCGAGATCTTGCTCCGGTGCCTGACTAAAGAGCTGACCGAGGGCGGGGAGGTCACGTTCGTGACCGATGACGCAGAGGATGTCATCGGCCTGCAGACAGGTACTACCCGAGGGGTGGAGCAGCTCGCGGCCACGAAACAGGGCGCAGATCCGGGTGCCGGTGGGCATCTGCAGATCCCGCAGTGGCGAGCCGATGCACCACTTCTCTTCCCCCAGCTGGTAGACGAAGGTCTCCCACTGGCTGTCGAGATCGATTTCGAGCCCGGAGCGGTTGATGGGCGACGGCGGTGCCGGTACCTCCACCCGCGCCAGTTTTGAGGCCAGCGGTAGCGAGCTGCCCTGCAAAATCAGCGAGACCAGTACTACAAAGAAGGCGACGTTGAAGTAGAGCTGGGCGTTGGGCAGCCCCGCCATCATGGGGAACACCGCCAGAATGATGGGCACGGCGCCGCGCAGGCCAACCCAGGAGATAAACCAGCGCTCGCGGGGGGCGAAGTTCTTGAACGGTAGCAGCCCGATCCAGACCGACACCGGGCGGGCAAACAGGATCATCCACATCGCCAGCGCCAGCGCGGGCAGGGCGATGGGCAGCAGCTTGTGGGGGGAGGCAAGCAGCCCCAGCACCAGAAACATGCCGATTTGGCTGAGCCAGGTCAGACCGTCCAGCACCGACAATGTGGTGCTGCGGCTGCGCAGGGCGAGGTTACCGAGCAACAGACCGGTGAGATAGATGGCGAGAATGCCGCTGCCACCGACCGCCGTGGTGAGGGCGAAGATCAGCAGACCGCCGCTGACGGTGAGCAGCGGATAGAGCCCCGGCGCCAAGCGGGCTGTGTTGATGAGGCGCCACAGCAGCCAGCCGCCGCCAAGGCCGATCCCGGCGCCAAGACCAAACTGCTTGACCAGTTGCAGCAGCAGGAAGCCCCCATCCAGCCCTTGCTGGGCGGTGGCGAGCACCTCGATCAGGGTGACGGTAAGAAACACTGCCATAGGATCGTTGCTGCCCGACTCTATCTCCAGCGTCGCGCTCACCCGCTCGTTGAGGCTGCGCCCGCCAAGCAGGGAGAAAACCGCTGCCGCATCGGTGGAGCCGACGATGGCGCCGATCAGCATCCCCTGCATCAGGTTGAGGTCAAACAGCCAGGCTGCGGCAAGCCCCGTCAGGCCGGTGGTGATAGCCACCCCGACTGTCGCCAGCGACAAGGCAGGCCAGAGTGCAACCCGAAACGAGGAGACCCGGGTGCGCATGCCACCGTCGAGCAGAATGATGGCAAGCGCCAGGTTGCCCACCAGATAGGCGATGGAGTAGTCGGCGAAGTGGATGCCACCAGGGCCATCCTCACCGGCCAGCATGCCGACGGCGAGGAAGATAACCAGAATGGGAATACCGAGGCGGGAAGAGAGGGCGCTCAACAGTACGCTGGCTCCCACCAACAGGGCAGCGACAAAAAAGAAACTGTTGATGGTAGCGGCATCCAAGGGCGAACTCCTTCCTGGTAATGTGCAAAGTAGGCACATTATATGCAGTTAGGCACCCCTTGTGTGGCTTATTTGTGCATCAATTTTCACTTTCTTACATTTTTCATCCCTTTTTTCAGCATGGCCGCGCCATATTCTGACTGTGACGGGGTTAACGAAAGCGGAGTCAAAGGAGCGTCGATTTCAGGATGCGCAGGGAGGAGAGGGCGGGGAAAAGCGAAACGGCACAGCAGAGGGAGAGGGGAGCACAAGGGCGCTCCCCACGGGATGGGGGCGGGATTCAGTCGTCCTCGTCATCCTTTACTTCGCGGATCTTGTCCTTGTAGTTGGGCAACTGCTTCTCCAGCCGTTTCATGTCATTGATGGCATTGAGAAACAGCCCGAGCAGGAACAGCAGCGGCAACCCTATCCACAGCCAGAGATTCATGGGATTTTCCTTTCGTCAGGACAGGTGGTGACATAACAGGCCAAAATTTCATCAAGGTTGGCCAATATGGTCGACTTGCCTTCAATATCCGCCTGTTGCAGGCAAAGCGCCAGTGCCGCGGGATCAAGTCGCTGCTCGTCGGACTCCAGCGAGAAGCTAATATGCCAGGGCTCGTAGGCGACCCCGCTCTCTGCCCCGACCGGCTTGGCATAAGGGAGGAAGAAGCCGAAGTCGCTCATATGGTCGCTGAGCCACTCGCTCAAGCCTGCAAACCAGCCCCCGGCTTCATACTCCCACGGCTCCAGTGCCAGTTTGGTATTGGCGGGCAGGCAGTCCGGGTCGTAGATATCGAGATCGGTCCCCCAGTGGTGACGGCTGGTGCCGGGCAGGGCGCTCCAGCGCAGGATAGCGTGGAGGCGCTCCTCGTCGCTCAGTTGCAGGGCGTCGATGGGCTGGCTGTGGGCATCGAGCAGTGGCCGTTCGCCGCGCCACTTGCCATTCCAGATGGCGAGTTGGCGCTCGAAGCTGCGCCAGCTGGAGGCCGCCTGCAGGTTGAACCCCTCGTAGGCGGCCGCCACCTGCATGTCGTTGAAGGCCGCCGCGGTGGCGGCGGTCAGCCGATGGGGGCCGCGCCCCACCAGAATAAGGTGGCTCTCGTCGAGCCCCAGCAGTTGTTCCTGCGTCATGCCAGCAATCTCTCGAGCACCCCTTGGTACATGTCGGCCAGCAGATCCAGATCGTCCGCCTTCACGCACTCGTTCACCTTGTGAATGGTGGCGTTGACCGGCCCGAGCTCAATCACCTCGGCGCCGGTGGGGGCGATAAAGCGCCCGTCGGAGGTGCCACCAGTGGTGAGCAGGGCCGGTCGCTGACCGTTCACCGCCTCGATGGCCGCCACGGCCGCATCAAGCAGCGCGCCGGTATCGGTGAGGAAAGGTTGGCCGGAGAGGGTCCAGCTCAGCTGATAATCGAGGCCATGTTTATCCAGCAGCGCCTCGACCCGCTCGCGGATATCCAGGTCGGTCAGTTCGGTGCTGAAGCGGAAGTTAAACTGCACCTGCAATTCGCCCGGAATGACGTTGGAAGCGCCGGTGCCGGCCGAGATGTTGGCAATCTGGAAGCTGGTGGGGGGGAAGTAGGCGTTGCCCTCATCCCACACGGTGGCGGCAAGTTCGGCCAGCGCTGGCGCCGCCTTGTGGATCGGGTTGTCAGCCAGATGGGGATAAGCCACATGGCCCTGCACCCCGCGTACCAGCAGATCGCCGGTGATGGAGCCGCGGCGGCCGTTCTTCACTACATCCCCTACCACGGCGGTAGAGGAGGGCTCGCCGACGATGCACCAGCGGATCTTCTCGTTGCGGGCCTCCAGGGTGTCGATCACCCGGGTGGTGCCATTGATAAAGGGCCCCTCCTCATCGGAGGTGATGAGAAAGGCGATGGACCCGGTGTGATCCGGATGCTCGGCCACGAAGCGCTCTACCGCCACCACCATGGCAGCCAGCGAGCCCTTCATGTCGGCGGCGCCGCGTCCGTAGAGCACGCCATCCTTGATGGTCGGCTCGAACGGCGGGGTGTGCCATTTGTCCAGCGGCCCGGCGGGCACCACGTCGGTGTGACCGGCGAAGCAGAACAGTGGCCCCTCGCTGCCACGACGGGCCCAGAGGTTGGTGGTGTCCTCAAACACCATGGGCTCGATGACAAACCCGAGCTTGGCGAGGAGCTCCGCCATCAGGGTCTGGCACCCTTCATCGAGGGGGGTAACGGAGGGGCGGCGGATCAGATCCTTGGCCAGTGCGATGACATCCGACATCAGTTGTCCTTAGTTGTCCTTAACGGGAAAAGAGGGATTGGTAGTGATCAGCCTTGAAACCCAGGGTCAGTTCGCCGTCACGGTCGAGCAGCGGGCGCTTGATCATGGCCGGATGTTCCAGCAGCAGGGCGCGCGCCTTGGCGGTGTCGAGCCCCTGTTTGGCCTCATCCGGCAGGGCGCGGAAGGTGGTGCCGCGGCTGTTGAGCAGGGCTTCCCAGCCGAGTTTTGCCAGCCAGCTGTCCAGATCGTCCGGGTTCAGGCCGTCGGCGCGGTGGTCGTGAAAGCGGTAGTCGATACCGGCCTCATCCAGCCACTTGCGGGCTTTCTTGATGGTGTCGCAGTTCTTGATGCCATAGAGGGTGATGGCCATGGGGAGTCCTTCTCTTGTGGGCGCTGGCCGTGGCCGCGCCCGAAAATCCGAATCAACAGAGTGCAAGGGCCCGATTCTGGCATTGTGGCAATCCCATGGCAACGCCGATGGTCCGGCTCGCGGGTTTTACCGGAACTGGTCACACCTGAACGGCGATTTTGAGCACAAAGTCAGAAGCAGTGGGGCTGGCGTGCCCGATGGGGTTGGGTATTGCGGGAGAAGATCGACTATTGCAGGAGAAAAAGAGAAGGGGGCAAACGCCAGATAGCCAAAACGCGCCAGTGGGCGCGTTTTGGTCGGCATCATCAAGTACCTCAATCAGTGCAGGGTGGTCCACTCATGGTCAAAGACCCGGGCCCGTTCCCAGGGGGCATCAGGCAGGCTGGAAGAGAGGCCAGTGTATTTGCCCACGTCGTCCACCACGATGGCGGAGAGGATCGGCAGGTTGTTTTCGGTGCAGTACATGCGGATGCGTTGCAGCAGGGTGCGCAGTTCATCCTGGCACTGCTCCAGCCCGGCCTGCTTGGCCAGTTTGGAATAACGAATGGTAGTGCGTTCCTTTGCAGACTCGACGAGGATGTCCCACAGCTTGTAGTCGCAGGTCGAGAGACCTGCGGTGGCTTGGCTTGTCATAACTCTCTCCGGCGCGAAATGGTCGCTATATGTCGAAGCGCATCTTCGCCAGTTCGGCGCTGTCGTATGTTGATCCAACGCAAAAAAGAGGGGAGTCGCGTCAGACAATTCTCTTTCCGAGAATGGTAAAGGTTTTTCTGTGGGTGAAAAAACGAAAATTTGGCACTTGGCTAACATATTGTGCTGTCAAAGCCCAATGTCGTCACCTTTATTGATGGGGATCAAAGGCAAACAGTAGTCAGATCACTAGATTTCGCTCCTCGATAAATTTATCAGGAGTGAATATTGGAACTTTTATTCGTCTTGCTCGTTCTGGTCGCCGTGGTCTACGGCATTATCAAGGATTACAACCCGCAGGCGGTGCTGGCGCTGGCGGGCATGGCCATTTTTGCAGTGGCCTACTGGTTGGGGCTGCACCCCATTCTCCCCGCTGACAAGAGCACCGGCTTCGCCCTGTTCGACCTGTTCGAAGTGTTCAAGGGGATCTTCTCCTACCGCGCGGCGGGCCTCGGCCTCACCATTATGGCGGTGGCGGGTTTTGCCACTTACATGTCCCATATCGGGGCCTCTCAGGCGCTGGTGCGGGTGGCGGTCAAGCCGGTGGCGGGCATCCAGTCCAGCTACCTGATGCTCGCCATCTGTTATCTGGTGGCGGTCTTTGTCTCCCTGTTCGTCACCTCCGCCACCGGCCTTGGCCTGTTGTTGATGGTCACCATGTATCCGGTGATGCGCAACCTCGGCATCAGCCCGGCCTCCGCCTGTGGTGTCATCGCCACCTCCCAGGCGTTTGAAATTGGCCCGACCCAGACCAACGCCATCTTCTCCGCCGGTCAATCCGGCATGGATCCGACCAGCTATTTCGTCGACTACCAGATCTGGCTGGTGGCCCCCATGCTGCTGGTGACCATGGTGCTGCACTTCTTCTGGCAGCGTCACTGCGATCGCAAGGATGGCTGGGATCCGGCGCTCCATCGCGGCGATCACGCCGAGCTGGACGAGCAGGGCACCGAGAGCGTGCAGGCGCCCACCTGGTATGCCCTGCTGCCGATAATCCCCTTCGTGCTGATGATGACCTTCTCCAAGCTGCTGGTGAGCGACATCAAGATGAGCGTGGAGGTGGCCATGCTGCTGTCGGTCTTTATCGGCATGCTGTGCGAGCTGCTGCGTAGCCGCTCGGTGCGAACCGCATTCGCGGGGCTGTCGAGCTTCCTCGATGGCATGGGCAAGGTGTTTGGCCCTGTGGTGGCGCTCATCGTCTGTGCCGAGCTGTTTGCCGAATCTCTCAAGGCCATCGGCGCCATCGATACCCTGCTGCACTCTGCCAGCAATGCCGGTATCGGCAGCGGCCTGATGACCCTGGTGATGGTGGGCCTCATCATGGTGGCGGCGGTCATCATGGGCTCCGGCAACGCGGCGTTCCTGAGCTTCTCGACCCTGGCACCGGCGGTGGCGGCCAAGTTTGGCGTGCCTGCGGTGACCATGTTGCTGCCGATGCAGCTCGCTTCCAGTATCGGCCGCACCATCTCTCCCATCGCGGCGGTGCTGATCGCTTGTGCGGGGATTGCCAAGGTGTCGCCCTTTACCGTGGTCAAACGCACCAGCGTGCCGATGGCGGGGGCGCTGGTGACGGCGCTGACCCTCAACTATCTGCTGTTTATGTAAGCGGGTGGCGGACGGCACGAGCTGTCCGCCCCTTTCACTCGGCTGTCGGACGGGAGGCCTGCCCTCCCGTCCCAGGAGATGACAATGACAGACTCTCGCAACGCTTTTTCTCTGGATGCCTACCTGGCAGATCTGGCCCCGCTCATCAACCTCGATTGCGGTACTCGCACCCCGGCCGGGGTGGCCAAAGTGGCCGACATCATGACCGAGAAATATGAGGCCATCGGCTGGCAGGTGACCCGCCACCAGTTTGCTGCCGAGTGCGGCCCCTGCCTCGAGATCACCAATGCGCCGGGTGCCGCTCACTACGACGTGATGCTGGTGGGCCACATGGACACCGTCTTCCCCGAGGGAACAGCGGCCAAGCGCCCGTTGAAAATCGAAGGCAATCAAGCCTTTGGCCCCGGTGTCTCGGACATGAAGAGTGGCCTGCTCTCTATCTGGTATGCACTTAAAGAGATGGATCCGGTGCAGCTGGCCAAGCTCAAGGTGCTGGTCTGCTGCAACTGCGACGAAGAGATTGGCTCCCCCTGGTCGAAAGATTGGCTGGTGGAGAAGGCCAAACAGAGCGGCTGCGTGCTGGTGGCCGAAGCGGCGCGCCCCAACGGGGATCTTATCAGCGCCCGCAAGGGCAATGCCAAGTACCGCATCACCTTTCACGGCAAGGCGTCCCATGCCGGTTCGGCTCTGACCGAAGGGGTCTCTGCAATCACAGAACTCGCTCATTGGGTGCTGGCCATTAACGAGCAGGTCAACATGACCACGGGCACCACCATGAACGTCGGCGTGGTACAGGGCGGCACCGGCGTTAACGTGGTGCCCGACTTTGCCGAGGCAATCGTCGATCTGCGTTTCTGGAGTAACGAAGAGGCCGCTGCGGTGCACGAGCGGCTCACCTTTATGGCCAACAACCCCTTCCTTGCGGGCTGTCGGGTCGAGGTGGATCGCCAGACCTTCAAGCCGGCGATGCGCCCGAGCGGCGATACAGAAGCTGTGATGGCGCTGGTGGAGGCGGCTGCGAAAGAGGAGGGGATCTCCTTCAACTGGCTGGAGGCCGGTGGCGGTTCGGATGCCAACTTTACCGCCGCCGCGGGGGTGCCGTCCCTCGATGGTTTCGGCCCCATGGGGGGCGGTTTTCACTCGGAGGCGGAATTCCTGCTGCTGGACAGCATCGAGCCGCGCATCCGCCTGCTGCAGCGGGTGCTGGGCAAGCTGGCGAAATAAGCCGGTTTATCCCTTGTTCGGGTCATCATGGCCCGCTCAAAATTGGTCCGCTCCACTCCAAACGGGAGGCTGTTGCCTCCCTTTTTTTATCTCGATTTTTCGCGCGTCCCTGAACGAGCGCGCCAGATGGCTTGAGGCCGTTACCCCTGTGGCTCAGCCAGATAGGCCAGATGATCCTGCCGTGCTACCTGCCAGCCATCGAGGCGCAGCGGGGCGGCAAAGCCCGGGCCGTCAGTCACCATGGTGTGGTACTCCCCCTGCTCGCCGCAGGCATCGAAGCCCTCGCGCTCGGCCAGTTGTTGTAGCTCGCAGAGGGTGGCGGCATCGAGGGGGCGTCCAGTCCACTCGGGGGCCAGCACCCGGGTATCGATGCAGGAGAGGTGGGCGACGATGCCGCGGGCCAGCATATCCGCCAGCAAGGCTTGGCGAGATTGCTGCCAGAGCGGGGTATGGACGGTGAGCCCGAGCGGGCGGCAGCGTTCGCGGATCCAGTTTGGTGCGCCCCCCACGCTGTCGATATCGCCGGTCACTACCCCGTCGAGGTTCCACTCCTGCTGCAAGTGGCTCAGCGCCGTCTCATAGCTCTGCTCGAACGGCGCTTCGATGGTGACCAGCAGATGGGGCAGCCCGAGGGCTTCCGCCTGACGGCGCACCAGTGGCAAAGGATGAGCGAGAAATCGGGGCTCTGGCGGGGCAAAGGTGGCAAGTGCCACCACCTGATGGCCCGCTTGGCGGGCATGACAGAGGGCCAGCATGGCATCTTTGCCACCGCTCCAGAGCAGGATGACGCGAGACATGGATGAGATTCCGATGGTGAACGAGGGAGCATGCTACCCAGCGGCGGGGGCAGAGGTAAAGGCATAGTGTCCGGAAATGGCGGCGGGGAAATGGTTGGGGTAACAGAGCGGGAAAAAAGCAGGCCCCCAAAGCGGGGGCCTGTATTGCAATAGCGTGGTAAACGCCGCTGCGATTAGAGCAGGATGCTGGTGAGGATAAAGCCCAGCGAGCAGGAGGTCACCACCCCGATCAGCCCCGGAATGATGAAGCTGTGGTTGATGATGAACTTGCCGATGCGGGTGGTACCGGAGCGGTCGAAACCGATGCAGGCCAGATCGCTCGGGTAGGTCGGCAGCACGAAGTAGCCGTAGCTCGCCGGCAGGAAGGCGATCAGCAGCTTGGGTTCGAC